>CANEHP010000018.1 GCA_947427325.1 uncultured Clostridia bacterium
TCATCGGTAAAATTTGCCGAAAAGATGCGTGCAATATCTTGTGAAGACAGGTTCTTAACATGGTAAAGAACAAACTATCTTAAAAAACTTTTTGAAAAGTAAAGGAACGGTCATAACTATGAAAAAAAGCTTATTGCGGTTTTGTGTTCGTCCGCGATACTGTTCACGGCCTGTAACGGCAATGTAAACGATGACCAAAGCGCCACAAGCGGATTAACCGATATTGAAGATTTGGGAGGTAACGGAGATTTGACAGAGACAAAACAGCCACAAACCCTTTCGCCGGGCTATTTGCTGCGGTACGACGCACCGGCGAATCCAAATTCCTATGGGGATTGGGAGAGCCTTTCGCTACCCGTGGGCAACGGCGACATAGGCGGAAATATATTTGGCGCAGTTGAAAAAGAGCGTATTACTCTTAATGAAAAAACCATGTGGACAGGCGGACCGAGTGCGTCTCGTCCTAATTATAACGGCGGCAACAAGGAAGATTACGGTAAAAACGGAGAGACCGTCAAGGAGGTGCAAAGGCTTTTCGCCGAGGGAAAGGACAGCGAGGCGTCGGCGCTGTGCGATAAGCTTTTGGGCGATTCCGACGGCTACGGCGGTTATCAGCAGTTCGGAAACCTTTTGCTTGACTTCGGTCATGCCGAAAACATCGAAAATTATTCCCGCAGTCTTGATATCGTAAGCGGCGTAGCGTCCGTTGAGTACGATGGGGACGGTGTTCATTATCTTCGTGAAATATTTGCCAGCAATCCCGCTGACGTTTTTGTGGTAGCGCTTACCGCCGAGGGGGGAGAGCTTGAGCTGAGCGTGGGCTTTGAACCGGAAAACAGCGGAGACGCTTCGAGAAGCGTCAAAACCGATGTCGCCCGAAACACCATAACCATAAGCGGAGAGCTTAATGACAACGGTCTGAAATACAGCGGATACCTTAAAGTCGTCACTCCCGAAAGCGGGCAGGTTCAAGCGGAGGGAGATACGCTTAAGATCGGCGGAACAGCAGAGGCGACGATAATCCTCAGTATGGCGACGGATTATGCGCTATCCTATCCGATATACCGAACGGGAGAAACATCGGAGGAGCTTACGGCAAGAGTTGTGAAAACAGTTGAAAACGCATCGGAAAAAAGCCGTGACGAACTCAAATACGAGCATATTACCGATTTTTCCAATATTATGGCGAGAACCGATCTTGACCTGGGTCAAACTCTGCCCGAAATGACGACGGATCGTCTGCTTGCGGAATATAAGGCAAAAAATCTGAGCAATGGCGACAAGGCCTACCTTGAGGTTCTGCTGTTCCAGTACGGAAGATACCTTCTTGCTTCTTCATCGCGCGAAAACAGCATTCTGCCCGCAAATCTTCAAGGTCTGTGGGTCGGAAAAAACGGCAACCCATGGAGCTCGGACTATCACATCAATGTAAATCTTCAAATGAATTATTGGCCCGCATATGTAACCAATCTTTCGGAGTGCGCCAAGCCAATGATAAATTATGTTAACGGTTTCAGAGAGCCCGGAAGAGTTACCGCCGAAATATATTTTGGCGTAAAATCGACGGAGGATAACCTCGAAAACGGCTTTACCGCAAACACGGAGACAACGCCCTTCGGCTGGACCGCTCCCGGACGGGTGTTTGACTGGGGATGGTCGCCCGCAAGCGTGCCGTGGATGCTTCAGAACGTTTGGGAATATTACGAGTATACGCTTGACAAGGATTATTTGGTCAACACCATATATCCTATTTTCAAAGAAGAAGCAAAATTTTATTCTCAAATTCTTGTGGAGGACGAGAACGGCAAGCTGGTGTCAACACCGGCCTACTCTCCCGAGCACGGTCCCCGCACCAACGGAAACACTTATGAGCAGTCTCTGATATGGCAGCTGTTCACAGACGCCATAACCGCAGGAAAAACAGTCGGAGAAGAGGAAGGGGTTCTGTCGGAATGGCAGGACATACTGGCCCGCCTGCGCACTCCGATAGAAATAGGCGACGACGGGCAGATCAAGGAATGGTATTCGGAAACAACCCTCGGAAGCGTACCCAAGTCCGATGCATACGGTCACCGTCACCTCTCGCACCTTCTCGGCCTTTATCCCGGCGATTTGATTTCGGCAGACACACCGGAGTGGTTTGAAGCGGCGAGGGTTTCCCTTGCCAAACGTGTGGACGCATCCACCGGCTGGGCGATGGGTCAGAGAATCAACGCATGGGCACGGCTTCAGAACGGCGAGCATATGCATAAGCTTGTAGAAACGCTGATCTGCACCGGAATACTCAACAACCTTTGGGACACTCACCCGCCGTTCCAGATTGACGGAAATTTCGGCTACACCTCAGGTATTGCGGAAGCTCTTGTTCAAAGCCACACCGGCTATATCAATATCCTGCCCGCACTGCCTTCCCAATGGAGCAAAGGCTCGGTTGACGGGCTGGTGGCAAGAGGAAATTTCGAGGTAGGAATTGACTGGAGCGACAGCCTGTGGACGAAGGTCAGGGTAAAATCGAACTGCGGCGGTGAATGTCGGCTTAAAGCCGTGTCGGAAAAGGTATCGGTAACCGATTCCAAAGGAAACGCCGTTGAATTTGAGCTTAAGGACGGAATTATAAGCTTTGAATCCGAGGCCGGAAAGAGCTACACAATCGAAAACAAGGCTATATAGGCACGCCCCAAATCGCAGAAGCACTGCCTATATCCGACAAGGTTACCGCCTTTTTAAATTGGAATCAGTATAAAAAGCTTCTTCCCAAAAAGCAACTGCAATCCGCCCCGAAAAGGGTTGGATTGCAGTTTTTTTGCAATATATTCCGAATCCGAAAACTTGACGTCCTTGCGGCAATCTTGCGCCCATGGCTACGTCAACACTCCTTCTAAGGAACAAGGCGTTTTATTGCCTTTGTCCTCGGGAAGCTTTCGGTTATAGATTTCGGTTATGGCTTTCCGTTATTGCTTTCCGTTATTGCTTTCCGTTTTTCAGATCAAATTCTCAATCGTTCCGCTTACTTTCTCTTCTTGAAGACAGCAACGGCAGCTGCGGCGGAAACTGCCGGAATGAGTGCGATTGCAATACCGGTAGGCTTGTTGTCGTTTTTATCATCGCCCGGCTTTTCCGTATCGCCGTTTATGCCTGTAGTTGTTTCTGCGGGAGCTGTGCTGTCAGGTTCGGTTTCATCGGGTTCGGTTACGTCAGGACCGCTCCGAGAGCGTATCCGATAGCGTCAAAGCTCGTTTTTGCGCCAAGATCGATCTCCAGCCGGCCGTTGGTCACGTCGGCAAAAGTGGAACGGCTTTGCCGATTAAAATATCATTAGTCGGTATTAGTATAATACGCACGGTTTAAAAGGAATTAGCATCAAACACAATTCAGATATTCCTCAAGGGTAATGCTCCTTTTTGTGATTTCCGCAGCGGCTTCTTTGCCCACATATCTGAAATGCCACGGCTCCCAGTCATATCCCGTAATATGCGTTTTTCCGTAGGGATAGCGTATTATAAAGCCGTAATCGGCACAGTTGTCACAAAGCCATCTGTACTCCGGAGTTTGAAAGAAGCATTTGTAAAGACCTTTTTTAGTGCTGAGCGCTAATATATCAACGGCAAGCCCCGTATGGTGCTCGCTTGTTCCGGGCGGTGCGCATCTTTTTTGACCGTTCACCCCCCCGTATGATATGAACAATCGTTCCTGAGCGGAGTAGCTCCTATATGCCGAATCAATATAAAAATCAAGGTTTTCAGCTAATGCGTCCGCCTTCATTTTCAGATACGCAATATGTACCTCCCTCTTGATCAGGCGTTCCGTACCCTGGACGGAAACCATACCAACAGGTATGTAAGAGCGTGAAATCAAGTTGTTTCGGTTTACAAGCACCAAAATATTCCCGTCGTCGGTATCAAGAACGGAGGACTTGTTTATTTTCTCGTCCATAAACGGTTTTATTCCTCCAAAGACAGTTTTATTATCTTTTCGATTATCTCACCGTATGTAAAGCCCTTATGAATAAACATTCCGGGAAACAGGCTGTTAGCGGTAAAGCCGGGTATGGTATTCACCTCGTTAAAAACGATTTCTCCCGACTCGGACACAAACAGATCGACTCTTGCAAAGCCTTTGCAGCCAAGGACTTTATAAAGCTTTTTTGCGTCCTCCGTAATTATTTCGCTTGTTTCCTTGTCAACCCTTGCCGGTATATGTACTTTTGTGGATTTGTGAGTGTATTTTTCGGTAAAATCAAAGAAACCGTCCGAAAGCTCAATCTCACAAAGCGAGCCGACTTCAAGGACGTCGTTTCCCATTACCGCACAGCCTACCTCAAAGCCTGAGATGTTTTCCTCCACCAGCACGGTATCGTCATAATTAAAGGCATTCTCCACTGCGTCAAGAAGCTCCGATTCCTTTAATACCTTTGTTACTCCGAAGGACGAGCCTGCCTTTACGGGCTTCACAAATACGGGATAACCGATTTCGGAAACCTCCGAATACAGAGTCTGCTCCGTAAAATTCTTTCGCAGCAAAACCGATCGGGGCGTTTTTACTCCTACGGTATCGGCAAGCATATGAGCGGTGTATTTATCCATACATAATGCGGAGGCAATAAGTCCGCAGCCCACAACGGGAATACCGGCAAGCTCAAAAACGCCCTGAACCGTGCCGTCTTCTCCGTTTTTACCGTGAAGAACGGGGAAGGCCGCATCTATGTGTATTTTTTCGATTTCGTCCTTGCGGAACAGGATAATACTATGCTCGGAACGGTTAGGTGAAACCGCCGCAGGACAGCAGTCGCTTTCGTTATGCCATGTGTCTTCGAAGATCTTCTTTATATCCCCGCCAAAATAATACCAATCCCCGGTTTTGGTGATTCCGATCATTACCGGCTCGTATTTATCGCCGGGAAAGCTGTTCAGCACATTGTACGCCGATTGCAGCGACACCTCATATTCCGAGGAACAGCCTCCGAAAAGCACGGCGATTCTTTTTCTTTCCATATTTGTTTCTCCTTCTGATAAATAATATAATATAAAACCTCATGAAGGAGCGTATTCCCTCCGAAGAGTCTGCGGAGAACACGCCAATTCTTTGGAGGTTAAATAATTTTGGTAAAAGGTATCCCGCTGCTCTTTGCATATTCCTCGGCATATGAGCCTTCCTTGCCGAAGATCGTCAGCTTTTTGCAGTTTATAAACGCTTCTCTGCCTATCTCCCGAACGGTTTCGGGAATTACGACGGATTTAAGGGCGGTGCAGTTTCCGAAAGCCCTGTAGCCTAAATGAGTGCAGCCTTCGCCGATGACGGCTATCGTAAGATTTTTGCAGGTGCTGAATGCGCTGTCATGGATTATACGGATTGATGAAGGCAGCTTCACCTCGCCGCTGAGGCTTGAATTATAAAAAGCACAGTAGCGAACATTCACAAGACCCTCAGGGAAACTGACGCTTTTAACCGTCTTGCTGCCGCTAAACGCAGATGGAGAAACGGAGGTCACGGGTTTTCCGTCAATGCTGTTGGGGATAGCGACTTTTTCCGTCGTGGAAACCCTATTTGTTAAAGCAGCATGGTCAGTATAGACGCAGTATGAAAAATTCGCATCCTTTGTGTTGTGCGTCGAGAAATCATATCTTTCAAACTCTTCATGAAACCAAGTGCCCCATATCCTGTCGACAATATGTTCAAGCGCCATTCCATGACTTCCCTTGAACAAAACAATGTCCTTTGTCGTAACGTTTTCCCTTATAAGTCCTATC
Organism: uncultured Clostridia bacterium; assembly: GCA_947427325.1. Lineage (GTDB taxonomy): Bacteria > Bacillota > Clostridia > Oscillospirales > Ruminococcaceae > Ruminiclostridium_E. The sequence goes on from CANEHP010000018.1 coordinate 5,748, forward strand.
AGTTTCTCCGCAGAATCCGTATAGAATGTCCGCTTGGTTTTTTCGGCCTCCTCAGCCATTAATTTTGCGTCCTTACCGTAACAGATAACAATATCCGCCGTGGAGTCTGCCGCCGCTTTGCCTGCCGAGCGGTGATATTCCTCCGCCTTGTCTCCGCATTCAAGAATGTCGGCAAGCACGGCAATACGCTTTCCGTCCTCTCCCACGGGTATTTCCGCCAGCTGGTTCAGCGACGATCTGATTGACTCCACCGCCGCATTGTAGCAATCTAAGAATATTCGCTGCCCGCCAAATCTCACAAGATTTTGGCGTATGCCGCTTGTGCGGTATTTTGCAAGACCTGTGGCGATCTCTTCGTTGGTCATTCCCGCCCATTTCCCTGCGGCGAATGCGGCAAGAGCATTAAGAACATTGTGCTTGCCGAAGCAGTTTAGCCGAATGGGAGTAGTTCCCCCGCCGTGGACCACATCAAAGGTCATACCCATTTCGTTGTTTTTAATGTTTATTGCACGGTAATCGGCTTTTTCGTTTTTGATTGCGTAATACACTGTTTTCCTTTCGGTAACAGCTTTTTGTTGGAACGGGTCGTCGCCGTTGAGTATCAGCAGACCGTCCTCGGGCATACCATCCTGAACTCCTAAACAGCTTTCAAGTATGCGCTCCTGCGAACCGAACTCCTCCATATGCGAAGTGCCGACCACCGTCACTATTGCAGCTTGAGGCTGTACCATTTTTGCAATAGTAGCAGCTGCTCCGAAAGGAGGTCCTTCCATTGTTTCCTGAACGTAAAATTCATGTTCGGGCTTAAGCTTCTGAACAACAGTTCCGCTGTAGCGTACATTGTTTGCACTTCCCGTATTTCGGTGAGTATTATACTTAGAGCTGATCAGGGTATATACCATTTCCGTGGTAGATGTTTTTCCGATACTTCCCGTTATGCTTATGGTTTTCGGATCAAACTGCAAACGCCATTCCCTAACAATCCGGGTAAATGTCTCTATTATAGGTATTTGCGTTATTAGGCAGGGATAATTCTTGATTTGTGCAGTAGAGACAAGAAGCCTTGCGACCTTCTCCATAGCTGTATCAGCCAGCCGCACACATCTATCTTAAGGAGTGTTATATGTTATTTGTGATGATATTTCCGAAATAAGCGCTGCGCAGCCCTCAACTGTATCGGCTGCAAATCTCAATCCTGTATATTCTTCATCTTTTTCGGGCAGCGGCAGCCCAAGTATACTGCATATTCTTTTCTTCGTAAGCTTATATCCGAAATGTGTTGTTTCACAGCCAATGGTTTTCAGAGTATCTTCATTGAATGCAGATATATTGAGACTGTTTGTCGTACCCATTCCCTTAGGCAGAACGGGATAGCTTATATTATAAAATTTATCGGGAATATAACAGGGAACGAATTTCTGCTCTACCGCCTGAACCACACCTTGAAATTTTTTTAGCTTTAACTGAAGTATCACCGTTTGACGGCTGATTTTGGAAATCTCACTGGTAACAAAATTGCCCATTGAGTAAATGCAGGGAACTTTTTTTCCATTAGCTGCGGTTATCTCGGCAAAGGGCTGCACGGAATGCGTGTGAGAACCCACAATATAATCTGCGCCGCTGTCGGCTATTTCCTGCGCCATTCGCTTCATCGACTCGCTTGGCCGTGTCTTGTATTCTGCGTCCGTTCCCCAGTGAATATACACCAGTACAAACTCCGCACCCTCCTGCCTTGCGGCTTTTATATCGCCGCTCACTTTTTCCTTAGAATATTCGTTTATAAACGTTTTTCTGCCAAGCTCCGTCAAATGCGGTTCGTTGCGGTTGAACCATGTTGAATAGGACATAAGGGCTATTTTTATTCCCTTTATTTCAATTATCGAATAACGTTTTGCATCTTGGGGCGTAAAAAGACCTGTGTGCTTAAAGCCCAGCTCGTTTATCCTGTTCAGCGTTTCAATAATGCCGTTTACTCCGCAGTCCAAATTGTGATTGTTGGATAGCATGAGAAAATTTATGCCCGAATTTTTTATTGCACGCAAAAATTCGGCGGGAGCATTGCAAAAATACTTTCCGCCTATCTTGTATTGCTCGCCCGTATAAGGTGCATTTTCACAGATCATTGTCTCCAGATTTGCTATAGACAAATCCGAGTTTAAAAAATACTGCTTTACAAACTGAAAAACATCGTCAAAGCCAAAACGTTCCCCAAACAAATGAGATTTATACATTTTCTCTTCCGCAAGACAATCGCCGACACAGGTAATAACCGCCTCGTTATCTTCTGAAATGAAGCTGTGCTTTACCTCGTCATATTCGGGAGGGGTTATTTCATACTGCACCTTTTTGGTTTCGGTCAGCAGTGAATATTTTTCCATGTTTTTTCTCCTTTAAAGGCATAATATTGATTCTTAATCATCTTGCATACAAATTTGCAAAAATCTGCACTTGTTGCTGCGTCAAGTTTATGAGAACATATTCTAATTTCTGAAATACACATCCCGTGTATAAACCTTATCCCAAACATCATCAAGCTCCCGACCGTATCTGTTAGCCGCAATAACGTCGCTTTCCCTCTTAAAATCGTCAATATCCTCTATAACGGGACAGTGGAAAATAACAGGGTCTTTTACCGCAGGCTCATACACAATCACCGAAACGCCCCTGTGTTGAAGCGCCTTGATTATCTCCAAGGAGCTTGAATTGCGCAGGTTGTCCGAATCCGATTTCATCGTCAGACGGTAAAATCCCACAACCGATTTTTTACCGCACCTTCCCGCTCTTTCAAGTATTTGCTCCGCTATATATTCCGTTCGTGATACGTTGGATCTGATCGCCGCCTCGATAATATCATTGGGCATACCGTCAAGCTCGCCCAAAAGCTGCCTCGAATCCTTCGGCAGACAGTATCCCCCGTAGCCGAAGGAAGGGTTGTTGTAGTAATTCCCGATGCGCAGATCGCCGCAGACCCCGTCGATAATATTCCTTGTGTTCAGTCCGCCGTGTTCGGCAAATGCGTCAAGCTCGTTAAAAAAAGCTATCCTCATTGCCAAATATGTGTTTGAGAACAGTTTTACGGACTCGGCTTCCGATGAGTTCATCACCATTATGGGGACGTCTTTTTTTTCGACGCCCTGCAAAAGCAGATTCGCAAAACCGTGCGCCTTTTCTTCTGCCGCCCCAGAACCTTGCGGAAAACCCACAACGATTCGAGACGGATTAAGCTCGTCATAAAGTGCGCTTCCCTCGCGCAGAAATTCGGGGCAAAACAAAATGCTTTCCGTATTGTATTTTTTTGCCGCATAATCCGTAAACCCTATCGGGACAGTAGATCTTATGACAATCACTGCGTCGGGATTTACGGCGGTGACCTGCCCGATCACCGACTCAACGGACGATGTATCGAGGCGTCCGTCCAAAGGATCGGTGGGAGTTGCTATAATAACAAGGTCCGCCCCCGAATAACATTCCGTGCCCTCCGTAACGGCGCAAATATCCAATTCGTAAGATTTAAGAAATTTCTCCGCCAAGGCATCTGCCACAGGCGGCCTGCCCTGATTTAAAAGCTCTGCCTTCCACGGCAGCTTGTCAACGGCGGTGACCTTATTATAACGGGCCGCCGTTACGGCGTTTGCCGTTCCCACATAGCCCAGTCCGGCCACGACTATATTCATTTTTCTCATTGCAAAAAGATCCTTTAATAATCGGTATGTAGTTTTTGTGCCGTTTCTCCATGTCCGATTTTCTTAACGGCAAATTTTCCGTAAATACTCACAATTCCTGCTTGTTTTTCGGCAGCTTCAGCAGATCCCCGAACATAATATCTGTTTCGGGCAGCCGTCCCGTGTCAAGACACGCAGAAGGAGTAAAGGTCATTTCTCCGAACACAAGTCCCTTTTCCGTTTCGTAAAAATCCACCCTTACAAAAGGGAAGGGCGCAGACAGCTTGGCGGCGTACTCCAGCATTTTCTCCAAATCACGGGGCTTCGGCAGCGTAAAATCGGGAGGCGCTTTCTTGCCGTCGCGAGTTATGGGACAGAATTTCCATTCGCTGTCAAAGAAGAAGAATTTGGGCGCACCACCCGCCCTCTCTTCACAAACCAATATATAAAGCGGCTTTCCGTTAAAGCAGTACACCTTATAATCGACGGGCAATATGTCTCCGTCGGACAAATACTTTTCGCAGATAATTCTTTTTTTAATGCTTTTATAATGCGGCTCGGCGTTATAACGCCAATAATCCTGCCTCTGCCATTTTTTTAAGACTTTTCTGACCTTTTCCGAATCGGGCTTATGGGTCGGGGTATAAAAAATATTATATCCGCTGCCATGGCACAGTTTCAGGACAAAGCTTTCGGGGAGCGTACCGAAATCTATATCTTCGGGACGCTCCCATACGCCTATAAGCTCGTTGAGAATATCTCCGCACCCTGCCCGACAGACATATTCCCTCACGCCGTATTTATCCGTGCAGTCCGCAGCAAGCTTGCTTTTTCCGTATTCCGCAAGCTTCAAATACATAAGCTTCTCATTCAGCGTTGCGGGAGATTTAAGATTTAAGCGCTTTTTAAAATGCGCAAGGTACATAATCCTGCTTGCCAGCGTGGGAGACAGAGGCGATATGAAATAAATCAGCAGCCGCTCCGCCTTATACAAAAAGCGTTTAAATACATTCATCGCCGATCCCCCATACCGCTTTTTGCCAAAACATTCCGAACCCTTGGAACATATTCTTACTTTATGTGATCCTTAAGAATAAGGTCGATGTTTTCTTTTCCCAAACGCTCGGGAGTTCTTCCGTCGGCACGCAGATCGCAGCAAAGGGCTGAGCTTGCTATCTCGATAAGGGAAGTTGCGATAGGGGTGGGCACTCCCAAGGATTTGCCCAGCGATTCCAACATAACCAAGCCCTGGGGAACGTCCTCGGTTATATATCTTGAATTTACGTTAACGGGTCCCTTTGCCCTTGTTGACATAGCCGCATAATTAAAGAACACCTGCTTTGCGTCAAGACCGTCATCGAGAGAATTTCTGAACTTGCATGCCTCCACATAGGGCATACGTTCAAAGCCGAGCTTTTCCAAAACGTCCATTTTTTCCGAATCGAGCTTTTCCAAAACGTTCCACACATGCTCGGTAAACGCACGGTGATACATACAAAACTCATCGCCCATGGCGTCTATCATCGGAATACTCATTATCGAGCCTATTGTGTGAACTATCAGATTGGGATTATGCAGCGCCGCCGCAACAACGCTGTCCATATAATGGAAGGGGAAGCCCAGCCTGTCCAGCTTTTCCTTTGCGAGATCCAAATTTTTTGCGGGGTAAACGCCCAGCGGATTGCGAACATTGCGGAAGCCTACCTTAAAGCGTCCCGGCTCCATGATCCTGCCGTCGATAAAGGAGCTTTGCGCCTCCACCACGGTAATATCCTTATCCTTGCAGTATTTTAATACAAACGCCGTGGAAAAATACCCGGGGTTTATAAGAATCACCTGACCGTCAACAATATGCTCCGCCATTCTTTTTATAAGCTGCTCGTGATAATTTGTCTGAATGTAAATTATCACCACCTCTGTTTGGGAAATCACGGAAATATCTCTTGTAACCGTTTTGATAATGCCTGTTTTTTCAACCTTTTCAAGCTCGTCGGGATTCATGCTTCCGTTTTCTCCGAAATCAACAAGCGTCATTTTTCCGCCGTTGTTTTTCAGAAACTCGAAATTATCGTCGTGCATTGCGTTTGAGGTTTTTACAAGAGTCACGTCAAGTCCTCTCAAAGCCATATCCGCCGCTATTGCACAGCCTCCGTTTCCCGCGCCTAAAACTGCAACCTTCATAGTAATTCCTCCTGCTTATTTTATATGTTTATTTAAGTACAACAGTCTTATCCCGTTTTCCTTGCAGTACTGCTCCGCAAAGGAGTTTTTTTCAACCACAACGGTGATATTGGGACAATTTCCGAACGCCTCTTCGCCTATAAACTCCACAGTTGACGGAACAAAAAGCGACGTCAGCTTTCGACAGTCATAAAAGGCTCGCCTGCCTATTGAGGTCAAGCCCATGGGCAGCCTTATCTCTTCCAGCGAAATACAGTAATTGAACGCACTGTTTTCTATCGTCTTAAGGTTTTTCGGCATATTTACCTTTTTCAGCTGCTTGCAGATATAAAATGCCGAATCACCGATGCTTTCAACGGTTTCGGGCAAGGCGACCGATTTCAGCTCTCTGCATCTGTTAAATGCATTGCTGTATATAACCTTTACCTCTTTTCCGTTTACCGTCTCGGGCACAATAACGTCCTCGCAGGTTTTGTTCATCAGCTTGTAAAAGGACATACAGTTGCGGTAGAATACAAACTTAACGTTGATATTGCTGTTGGTGCGGGTCTTGACGGCTCTATCGGAATTGATCGTCATCTCGTAAACGTCGCTTGAGGGTATCATGTCAAGCAGCGTGAGCCCGTACAGCTTCATCTTTCTCTTTTTTACCCTGTCAAAGAATGCGTTTATCTCATCGGTGTACTCTGCCACCTTGTGGAGATCCTGATGTATATTTATCTCCAATACCTTTATACCCTCATTGGTGATAGCCACGTCAAAGCCCAAATACTCCAGCTCCTTCAGGTAGCCTGCAATTTCAAGAACGGCTTTCCGCATTTCCTGCCAGCACGGAACTATGCCTGCTATAGGCTCGTTTGTATCCGGATGTACGGGACAATCATAGTAAACGTGATTTTTCAGCGTCTGCGGATTGTACAGCTCGCCTGTTTCTTTATCTATGGAAACACAGATTCCGCCGTATCCCACATTATCGGTAAAGCCTGTTTTCTCCGAGCCTATACGCATATATGTCTGCATGATTTTAGGCTCATAGCCCGAAGAGTTTATTACCATTACTCGAATCGTATTTACGGATTTAGGATAAAACCTTCGCAGCTCGTCATGCATTGAAAGACACTCGGTAATAATATAAAAAGATTTTTGGGCGTTTATCGTCGATATGATTTCCTCTTTTGAGGAAGCCTTGCCGTTTATAAGATATGCGCTGCCGTCGTATTCAAAGCGGTAAAAGCCGTCGCCGTGCGTACCCGCCGAGGGCTTGAATACCAAATTTGAAACCTCTTCAAGCAGCCTGATAACATCGTCGGTGCTGTTGTCAAAGCCCGCAGGCAGATCTGCCATTTTTGCAAGCTCGGTTTTTCCGCCCCGCTTAAATACCGAATAATAATACTTGGGAACATATTTTTTGATCGGCTCCATTATCAAACGGTAGGTAGTCTTATCGTTTACCCATTTCTGATAAAGGTTGTTGATTCTGTTCAGCCAAAAATAATCGTAATCGGAAAGGAGGAAATCCACATTTTCTTTCGTAAGATTATACTGCCAAAGCCTGAAGGACAAAAAGCCGTGATCCCATGCCCATTGCTTTTGTTCCCCGGTTGCGCCCTTTGTATTTTTCTTATCGTCCTCCAAAGCGTCGACCCACAAACGGTACATATAATCCCGCATACCTTTTCTGGCTTCGCCTGCGGCACGCTCATGAAAGCGCTTGTTTTTTAAAGCAAGCTTGTATTCGTTGTATGTATCGATCTTAGAATTCTTCTTTAGCGTTGCCGCCTTTCTCTTAAGATACAATCCAAGCTCCTCGTTGTAGGGCATGGAAGGCAGCGGCGGCTCGTGATTTATGCTGAATATCTTAAACAGCTCTTCGTCGGGAACAATCGAAATTAAAAAGAAGTTGATCTGCTTTACACATTCGCTTATCTCGCAGACCTTGCCGATAATTTTATCCCAATTATCCACATGGTATTCGACGGCTTCATACGCAAAGCTGCCGTCTTCTATGTTTGCCAAAACCGATTTTTGGAAGAATGAGCTTACAATTCCCTTTTTAAATATGTTTACTACCGCCGACAGCACCCTTGTTCCCGTTTCGGTGTCGTTTGCGACCCACAGCTGTACAGAGTATTCATATTCGGGGATCTTATTTACTGCGGCGGTATTTTCCGCAGCTGCTGCGGCTTCGGCTTTGCCGTCTGTGTCGGCGTCCTCCTCCGCTTCGCTGTCTTCGGTGGCATATTCGTTATTTTCACCGGTTTCCGCTTCATCGTCCTCGTTCTTTTGACCCGTTTTGAGATAAGCTTCGTCGTCTTCGGCAGCGGAAAAATCGTCAACGTAATTTTCGGGATTGTTGTCCTCTTCGGCAGCTTCAAGGTCTTCGTTCTCGGAGGCTTCAAGAAGCGTCTCGCTGATAAAGCCCTTATAATCGAGCTTGCATCTGTCAAGCTTGTCCGCTACAACATAGCTTGCCAAAAGTGCGTCTATATAATTTGCAAGTCTCCTGTTATATACCTCTTCATCGTCGGTGACTACCACCGATCTGCCCTTTTTGTATATCTTAAATAACCCGTCGTCCGTAAATCTGAGCATATAATAGGAACATTTGCTCTGCCAATATGAGGGACGCAGCTCCAACCGTTTCTTTTCCTTTAAAAGCGCCGTTATATCCTCTACGCCGCACTTTCTGTTTTCTATTCCGCAGGGAAGAATTATTTTTTTGTTGTCTCTCTGTATTATGCTGAAGTATATATTCCTGCACACCTCGCTGTGAGCGTTGAGAATATAATTAAGAGTAAGTATATCGTCCGCCCATTTTGTGAAGGAGTTGTTATAGGGCAGTATTGAAAGAAGATCAAGATCCGAAATGCAATAAGTATCGGTATAATCATTTATCTCGTATTTTTCTATCGTAGAACATAAAAAACCCGCCTTGTGAATCTTCTCAAGGTCGTCCTTATAATATTTCTTTTCAAAGCGCTTGGTGTCCTTGGTTCTGAGATCGTCCCATTTTTTTGCCGTCTGACGCTTATATCCCGACAGCGTTATGGGCAATATCGCACTTTCGTGTTTTACCCTTTTGTTTAAGTTTCCCATAATGAAAAACCTCCCTAAATAATTTGTTTTTTATAACGTGAATTTAGTAAGTCAGTGTCCCGGACCTATGAGAAAATCCGAGAACGAGCGACCGCCGATAAAGCCGTCGAGGATATGCGGAGTATGCCCGATGCCATGACAAAGCGCCGTTGGCACAAGGCGAACGGCAGCCCGCTGATATTATGTCCTTTGCTTAACGGTAAGAACGGTGGACTGCGGATTTTCTATCAAAGGGGCAATGCGTTTATGCCAGCCGCACCGCCCGATATTGTTCCATACCGTTTTATCCGTGCTGCGCAGAAATTCGCTCATCATTTGGACTATATCGTCAAAATACTCCGTTTCGGCGCTCTTTTCCAGCCAATGCGCCATATCGAACATTTCCGCATCCAATATATTTCTTCGCATTTTCAGGGGCATTGCGCTTGAGATCTTATCCACCAGCCCGTAAGATTTAAAATGACAAGAAAAATTTTTTATTCTCCTGCCGACCAATGAGGTATTTATATTAGTTCTATAATTAACCAAAAACGTACCTGAAAAAACAACCGTCTTTGCTTTCAGAATGCTTTCCCAATAAAACGAACGGTCGTTTACACAAATAAGAGAATTAAATCTTATTCCACGCTCCATAAGAAAACTTCTCCTAAACAACCCGCCCCACGGCGCAACACAGATCTTGGAAAAAATACGGTAGCAGCTTTCGTATTTTAAGGCTCTGTCAAATAGGAACGCAGGCACTTTTTTAAGAGAATTATGCGGCGTTCTGCTGCTTTGTCCCGTTACGTCGTCCAGATCTTCAGCCTTGCACCGTACAATATCCGCATTATGCCGCCTTGCGGTTTCGTACGCCTTTTCCGGTGCGCCCTTAAACAGCATATCGTCTGCGTCGAGAAACAGAACATATTCTCCTTTTGCCTTTTCCAATCCTATGTTTCTGCACACCCCCGCATGAAGATTGGCATTGTTGCGGATCACGGTTATGCGGGGATCTTTTCTGCCGTACGCTTCAAGGATATTCGGGCTTGAATCGGAGGAATGATCGTCAACGCAGATTATTTCCATATCGCCGATATTTTGGCAAAGCACGCTGTCAAGGCATTGAGAGAGATATTTTTCCGAATTGCGGATCGGTATTATTACCGAAATTTTCATATTAGACCTCCCCAAATACCGTTTTTGACCGATAATGCGGTCGGCACTTTTACGCCGGATTTTTCCGGGATTTTAATTTACGTATGCCCCGCTTGACTCTTTTCATCATCAAAAGCAATAGCGCCAAATGCCTTACTCCGAAAACGGACGCTTCCCTTCCGATCATTCTGTACTTGCGGGAGGGAGACTCCCGCAGCAGGTACTGTGCTTCCTTGATATATTTCAAGATGCTTTTTCTGTGGTTCTTTGGCGATTCGTAATACATCGAAAGATTTAAAAAATACTCGCGGGACAGCTTGACGTCCATCAATTCTGCGGAAACGGCGTTCAGGCTATGCAGATAATCATGAGATACACGAAGCATTTGCATAAGATGCTCCGCATGCTCTGCGGTTTTCTTCCTGCTCAAAGAGTTGCCGTAATTTACTCTGTAAAAATAATACGGCACATGAAAAAACGAAATACTTTCCGCATTTATCAGCGCTCTTACGGAAAACTCCAGATCCTCGGCGCAGTTTATGCCGTTAATAAAGCGCAAATCGTGCCGTTCTATAAATTTTCGGCTGTATATACAGCGCCATACGTTCCAAAAACAGTCCTTCACCCTGAGAAAATTATTCAAATATTCTTTGTCGTTTATGGGTTTATCGGTTTCCTCTATTTGGTAAACCTTATCCAAAATGCAGCCGTTTTCGGCTACCCTATGAAAATCAAAGACCCACATATCCGAATCGGTTTGATAAAGGCAGCTTACCGCCCTGCGGAAAAGAGCGGGAGAAACATAGTCGTCGCTGTCAAAAAAGGCAATAAATTTTCCCGAAGCATACTGTAAACCGTTGTTTCGGGCGGTGGAGGGTCCTGTGTTATTCTGAGAATAAGCTTGCACAAAGGAATACTTTTCCGCATATTTATTGCACAACGAGGTGCTTTCGTCGGTGGAGCCGTCGTCTATCAATATTATCTCAATATCGGACAGTTCGGCTTCGAGAATACTGTCAACGCATTTTGAAAGATATGCAGCCGAATTGTAAACGGGAATAATTATGCTCAAAAAAATATTTTTTTCGTCATTCATGTCTGTTACACCAACCTTGTTTGCCCAACACTTTTGTGTTTATTTTTGATTTTGTTCGGTTATAAATCTTTATCCCTAAGCATAACAAGCAAACAAAGCGTGACAAGCATAAATTATCGTCTTTTTCTCCAAAAAGAAAAAAACAGTAAGGCGTATCCTTTCAATCAGCTTAACAAAGCCATTTGCCGATTATACAACATAATTTGAATTATGTTGTATAATGCGGCGCACTTATTCAAGGGATTTTTATAACCGCAATATCATATGCTTTATCAGTATAACTCTAATTTTATGTCTTGTCAAGTATCTAAATTGATTTTTTACAAATTTCGCATAAGCGGAAAATTATGGAAAATTATAGAGGTAAATTAAGCTGTAATAGGAAAGCCGCATTAAGCCTTATCCGAAAACAAAGCGATTTTGTACGGCTTCGCTAAATGCGTGGCGATTTCAAGGAAAAAGCGGAGAAACACAAGGGTATTTTTTGCAGACTGTAAAAAGGACCGAGCTTTTTTCAGAATTAGTATGAAATAGGGCTGGGGGAAAAGACATTGGAGTTTACCCTTAATGCATAAACAAAAACCTACTGTGCTGTCCCGCTCAAAAATAAAATATCTGCTTGCCCTTTTTCCCATACGTTTCGTTGTCGTCCTCGACTTGCGCCGGCAAGCCTTCGTCCTCCGCCTTGCATATGGAAAAAAATTGCTGCGCATCTTATTTCATTTTTGAGCGGGACACCACACTACGATTTTACGGCAGAAAAATCGTAGGTTTGCACTTGTTATCGTCACCAAAAAGATTTTGGGCAAAGAAAGCGTAAAATAAAGCTCCCGTGATGTTGGGAGCTTTATTGGGTGCAGCGTCACGCTGCTGTGTTGTCGTTACCGAAAAGATTATTGCAACCTATTTCAAGTTTCGTAATGAAAGGAGTTTTAGGGGGAAACCGTCGGGGTTTCCCCTAAATTGTGAATGAAAACCTCTTATTTTGAGACGGCAAAATAAGAGGTTTGCTTGTGTTATCGTTACCAAAAAGACTTTTGGTATAAAGACCATAATAATACGCTCCCGTAAAATTGGGAGCGTATTAGCCGCCCGCCCTGCGGGCTGTGTTATGGTTACCAAAAAGATTTTCGGGAAGTGGTCATAAAAAATATGCTCCCAGTTTGTTGGGAGCATATTAGGAGTCGCCTTGCGACTGGAGGCGCCACCCGGATTTGAACCGGGGATCAAGGTGTTGCAGACCTACGCCTTACCGCTTGGCTATAGCGCCGTTGTTTTCGCTTTTGTGAATACGCAACTTTTGTTCACAAAAACGAAAACATTTCTGTCCTCACTGTTGCAAGGGCTGGTATAGCTTATTCATTGATGTCCGAAAATATTCCTGAAAAAACAAGCTATTGGAGCGGATTACGAGGCTCGAACTCGCTACCTCCACCTTGGCAAGGTGGCGCTCTACCGGATGAGCTAAATCCGCATATATATTAACCGCCAAAAGGGTATTTTTTTACGCTTTATGCAAAATACTCCGAAAGTACATTTTTTGAGAACAATATACATTTTATCACATAGTTTTTAGCTTGTCAATATTTAATTTTCAAAAATTTTCATTTTGTTATATTTAACAACTATTATTGACTAATCCGGTGCAGTTTAGTACAAGAAAATAAAAAATTCGGCTGTTATTTAATTCCACCCGATATGTGTTCAAAAATCCGAATTTTTAAAAAACATCAGGACAAAATAAACAAAAATATCACTAAGAAGCTGTTCCACAAGAATACCCTCCAAAATATACTTGAAGGTATGCCTGAAAACCTGCACACCATTTCTATCGGAACAGTTTCTGAAAATTTAGGAGCAATCAAATGGAGCTTAGTGAAAAGGAATTATCCTCGGTATTAGAGGAAAACGTTATAAATATAAGAACGGTAATGGGCAACAGCAGCGATTTAACCCTAAAGCGGGCAAAAGCAGCAGGGCACAGCATATGCATAATCTTCTGCGAGGGAATGGCAAGCACCGAAACTATGGCCGATCTTATTTTCCGTCCCATAAACGAGCTTAATGCCACAGCGGGAGAAATGCCGTTGGAGCAGCTTGAAAAAACTCTTGAGGAGGGCATTATTCTTGCGGGAGAGCAGAAAATCTCCAAAACCTACGGCGATGTTGCCCAGGATATAATGTCGGGCTTTGTGGCAATCCTCACCGAGGGAGTGCCTCACTCTCTTTCCGTGGGCGTGCAGGGCTATGCCTCCCGCTCTGTGGAAGAGCCTTCAACTCACAACAATGTGCTGGGCAGCCGAGAAGGCTTTGTGGAGGTGGTAAGAACCAATGTTTCTCTTGTAAGAAGAAGAATGAAAAATACCGACCTAATTTTTAAGATGATGAAGGCGGGGGATATGTCCAATACCGATATATGTATGTGCTACATTAAGGGCGTGGCGGACAAAAACCTTGTAAAATCCGTTGAAAAGCGGCTTAAAAATTTGCCCTTAAACACCATTCTGGAGTGCGGATATATTCAGCCCTTTATGGAGAATCCCGGAAATCAGATATTTTCCGAAGTGGGAGTTACCGAGCGTCCCGATGAGTTCACCTCAAAGCTTCACGAGGGCAAGGTAGGCGTTCTGGTGGACGGCACTCCCTTTGCGCTTTTTGTGCCCAAGCTGTTTATGGAAAATTTTAACGTGGTGGACGATTATACGGGCAGACCGCTGTTTACGGCGATGATTCGAGTTATAAGGTATATGGCGATTATTATTGCGACGGTTACATCGGGCTTTTATGTGGCGCTTGCAAATTTTAACCCCGAGCTGTTTCCCGAAGCGCTTTTGTTAAATCTTGCCACAAGTATACAGGACACGCCTTATCCTTTGCTTGCGGAATGTCTGATTATTCATATTTTTTATGAGATAATGAGAGAGGCGGGGCTTCGTATTCCCGCCAATATCGGTCATGCCGTATCTATTATCGGCGGTCTTGTTATAGGCGATATTGTGGTATCTGCGGGGTTTGTGGGCGCTCCTATGGTTCTGGTGGTGGCAGTGTCCGCAATCACAAGCTTTGTGGTTCCCGATTTATATGACAGCATAGCGGTATTAAGATTCGGCTATATTCTTGCGGGAGGTTTTTGGGGTCTTTTTGGAATAACTGTTTTATCGGCTCTTATTACAGTTAAGCTTTGTTCTCAGGAAAGCTACGGAGTTCCGCACACCGCACCCCTTTCGCCTTTTTCTCCGAAAGCAATGCGTGACTTTATAATCAGAAGAGGCTGGAGAAAATTAACCGAAAGGGATTACCAAATACAGGATCTTAAAGGAGTAAATGTAAAAGAAAGCAATTCCGCAAAGGTCAGCTGACATTGACAGCTTACGGCTTACAGTTGACAGTTGAGGTGTCGGCTTTGCCGACGGATTTGAAAATTTACGTTTCCGCCCACATTTTAAATCGGCAAAGCCGTTCCGCAACTTTCAGCTTTCAACTGTAAACTTTCAAAGCACTATATTAAGAACTTGTTCTCATAGGAATGGTGCGCAGATTTTCGAGCAAATTTTGTGG
>CANEHP010000019.1 GCA_947427325.1 uncultured Clostridia bacterium
GCAAAATTTGCCGAAAAGATGCGTGCCAATTTCTATGAGAACAAGTTCTTAAAGTCTTTAGTCCGATGTTGTTCCGAAGCTTGTTTATCTCCCTTTTGCACAAATCAAATCGGCAAAATTGACAAAAAAGTATAAGTCATTCTTTTTACTATTGTATTTTTTTGAAAAAGTGCTATACTAATGACAGTTCGGTGCGTGACGGTTCGGGACGGGATAACATAAGTCTGTAATGCGGTTTTTGTGCAGTACCGCCCTGAGCCGACGCTGATTTGAAGCTTTGAAAAAACGTAAAGGAGTATTTGCCATGTTGCTTGAAAACAAGGTTGCCGTTGTCACAGGCGGCACAAGAGGAATCGGTTATGCCATTGTTAAAGAATTTTTGAAGGAAGGTGCAGCGGTAGTGCTTTGCGGCTCCAAGCCCGAAACCGCCGAAAAGGCCGTTAGTTCCCTTAAAAATGAAAACGACCGGTGGAAGGTCAGCGGGATTTCTCCCGATCTTACCAACTATGAGTCCACAAAGGCCGCCTTTGATAAGATTGCGTCAGAGTTTGGCAGAATTGATGTGCTGGTTAACAATGCGGGCGTTTCCGCAAGAGAACCCTTTACATCGTATACACAGGAAATGTTCTCGAAGGTTATTGATCTTAATCTTACCGCAGTATATAATTGCAGCCGTGCGGTTGTGGACGGTATGAAGGAAAAGGGCGGCGGCGTTATCCTTAATACCTCAAGTATGGTGGGCACCTACGGACAGCCCTCGGGCATTGCGTACCCCACAAGCAAATTTGCGGTAAACGGCTTTACTCTCTCTCTTGCCCGTGAGCTTGGCCCCTTCGGCATAAGAGTTAATGCGGTAGCTCCCGGCGTTACCAATACCGATATGGTTAAGGTCCTTCCCAAGGAGGTTATAGAGCCTTTAAAGCAGAGCATTCCTTTGCGCAGGGTAGGAGAGCCGGAGGATATAGCTAATGCCTTTGTATTTCTCGCCAGCGAAAAAGCAAGCTACATTTCCGGCGTTGTGCTTCATGTTGACGGTCTTGCAAGAACCTGAGCCTATTGCCCCGATAAAATAACGGCGTTTCCCGTATGTGACTGTTTTTGCACGGCGACCCCAGCATAAAGAGCCCTTTGTCCGCATTTTTTACTTGAAAACAGTATTCTGAAAACAGTTATGAAACTGCTGTGAAAAATGTATTAAAAGAACAAATTTCAAAAACCGAATACGGCTGCGTATCTTTGCTTAGGCTTTTAACAAGGGTGCGCAGCTTTTATTTATTGCTCCCCCAATTAAAGTTTGCCGCAGGATGCAGGCGCAAATGAAAAATATCAAGGAAAAAAGCACAGCAATATGCCATATTGCGAGCATTTTTGACGCAGAGATTTTTTATTTGCGTCAAGTATTGTGGCAAGATTTAATTGGGGGAGCAATATATATGGCGGCACGGTATACAGACCGTATTACGGCATAGAGCGTAATACAAAAAATAAATAGCCAAATCCGTAAAACCTGCTGCGAAACAGTTGAAAAAGCTCACTGAATATGTTATACTAATAAAGTATTGAAAAAATAACAGAAAAACATTGCAGAACATCAAATTTAAAGGAATTATGAAAGTATTGAACGTTGTCCAATTTTTTGAACATCGCTAAAATAACAAAAAACAACAGGAAAGGAGTTCCGATTATGGAACCTAAAAACCAGCTTCCTTGGATTATTTTTGAGTTAAACGAACAGCTTTACGCCATAAGCACCGAAATGGTTACGGGTATTTTGCAGTTCCCTCCGATTACATCTATAGCTAACGCTCCGGATATTTTTTTGGGAGTCGCCAATATACGGGGAGATGTTATTCCCATTTTGGATTTAAAATGTATGCTTAAAATCAAGGACATCAAAAACGACGTTGAAGTAGCCTTAACCGCCCTTAACTATAAATTGGGCGGCATTGAAGATTACTTGGCGGAAATGCGCCGCTGTGCGGAAAAAAACGAGCGCTTTGCCGTTTCGGAGGATTATTTCGGTGATAAAATCAATCTGAATGCATTTGCCGAAAAGTCCAAGACTCATACGCTCCTTACACAGGTTAAAGAAGGACAAAGCAGGTTAGAGGAATACGGTGAAAAAATCAATCTTCACGGAGAATTATTGGAGGAAGCCGTTAAAACGGGCAAGGAGCTTGAAGCCTTAATTAACAGCACAATCCGCTACATTACCGACACATCGAAAAAAATGGTGGTAAGCTTAAGCTTCGATCCCGCCTCCACTCAAACCTCTATGGGCTTCGTGGTGGATAATGTAAGGGCCGTGGATATGCTTGAACTGATAGATAATGACACCACGGGAAAATTCCTGATTGCCAACAATCATATTGTAAATGTTGCTCATAACGATAAAATCAAAGGCGAAATCCTTGTGGTAAACGACAAGGCAATTATTAAAACCGTAGATTTGTATCATGAATATCTCAAGCAGGAGGAGAAAAAGAAAAAGCTTGCCGCCGAAAAAAAGGAGGCCGAGAGAAAGGCCGCCGAGGCAAAAGGCGGGGCTTGACGCATCTGAAGGCGTTTAAGAACTTGTTCTCATAGAAATTGGCACGCATCTTTTCGGCAAATTTTGCCGATGACTGCGTCAAAATTCCTTGAAATACACGAGTATTCCTGCGGAATTTTTCCTTGTCCTCGACAAAATTTGCTCGAAAACCTGCGCACCATTCCTATGAGAACAAGTTCTAACAATAATAAAACTCAAAATCAGCGTAATATTTGGGAAGCGCTTGTTGAACATGAAAAGCACTTGTTGAACGATGTTCAATCGCTGCTTAACCGTATTTTTTGGGGGGTCTATGTCTGATATTATTGCGCAGGCGGCAAGCGGGGATATTACCGCCTTTGCCGCTCTTTATGAAAAAGTATACAAAAAGATGTATTGCGCCGCATACTATACCCTTGTTTCCGAAGGGGAGGCAATAGAGGCGGTAAAGTCTGCTGCCAACGGCACATTTTCGGAAATGTCCTCTTGTAAAAATCAAAGGGATTTTGAAGCCCTGTTTTTAAAAAAGCTGTCGGACCGAATCATTAAATATTTTCGCACCTATCGTAATAATTCTCCCGTTAATGAAGGAAAGACAAATTATATAAAGGCGCAAATGCAAAGGTTGACCGACGCAGAAAAATTAGCGGTAACTTATAGCGCTCTTTTTAATATAGATGAGGGCGAAATATCCGAAATAACGGGGCTTGCCGAGGATGTGGTAAAGAAAAAGCTGGAAAGCGGACAAAAAAAGCTTTTTGCTAAGCTATAATCAAAAATGCGACGTCTCCCCGGACAGGCGTCGAGCCTGCCTTCCCGGATTTACCGCATAGATTCCCGCTGTTCGTTTTTGCTTTTTACAAGTGCTTGTACAGGCTATCTATAAAGATTTGTTTTTGGAGAAATAAATGGATTTTAAAAAAGAATTACTGAATTATTTCAATAAAACGGAAATTCCCGCCGACTTATCCCCCGATAAGGTAAATACATTTGTGAAGCCCATGACGGCTGCCAAGAGAACCGTAGAAACCGTTCGGGAGGAAAAACCGAAGCCCAAGCCTGAGAGCGGTGCGGAAAAACAACGGCAGAAGGCCGAAGCAAACGGGGAAGAACCGGAAGCGCAGCCCGCAGCCAATGAAGGCGAGGGCGGCTTTGAAAATAACAACTGCAATGCAACAGCTTTTATAAAAATCGTTTTTTATCACAAGCTCAGCAGAAGCGAGTTTTTGAATTTGCTGGGGAACACCGGAATCGGCAGCCAGGCATATCGGGAGATAAATGAAAATCCCTCTCTTACCGTAAGAAATTTAATAGATATTTTAGAAAAAACTCAATTAAGCTCCGATGATTATAAAAAGCTTATGATTGCCGCATCACGCATTGCACAGCTTAAAACCGAAGCAAGAGAAAGGCTTAAATCGGAAGAGACTAAGATCAACAGAGAAAATAATGGGGACGGCGTCTCTCCCTCCGCCGCTCCTTCCGCTTCTGTTAAGCCTAAACTGAATTTAAATGAGCTTACCTCTCCCAAAACACAGGAAGTGCCGCTTATTGCGTCCCATGACGACAATTACGCTCGTACCAACGAGTTTAAAATACATGGCGAAGAAAAGGCGGGGGAGGGGACGCAAAGCGCCTCCGATTCCGAATCGGTAATTCTTTCCAATGAGAAGGTCGGCGCCCAAGAGGAACAGTCGGCTGAAAAAAACGAAAAGAAAAAGAGAAGGCTTCTTTTCGGAAAAGACAGGGATTATTATTTTGACGAGGATACAGAGGATATTGACGGCGAGGATGAGTCTGAATACGACGAGGATTATGAGGACAAGCCCCGCTCCAACAAGGGCAAGTTTGCTGCGGCTGCAATAGGCGCCGTAATTCTTATCGGAGCAAGCTTTGGGATTCGTTATTATTATACAGGCTCGGTTTTGCCCAAAACCGACGAACCTGTTCGGCAGGAAGAAAATCACAACGAGGAATGGATTTTTGACGCAATCGGCACAAAACCCGCCGCACAGCTTACCGACGGCAGCCTCAGGTCCGCTTATACCGTTGGCGGAATAAGAGAGGAAAATCCTCTGAAGCAGGTTATTGCCACAGAAAAACGGCTTTTATATATCAGCAATAACAGCCTTTATATTTTTGAACAGATAGGCAAGCAGACCGATCAGCTTGATGTGAGAAATTACCCTGCCGATATCAAGCTTTTGGGGCTTGCGGAAACGGATAAGGGAATAGCCGTTGTTTCCGCAGGCGAGGGAGAGCCGTATACCTTCTATAAAACAGTGGAAAATTTTGGAGAAACGGGAGAAGAAGGCTCTCAGCCCGAAAGGGTCAGCGATTCCGTTACAAGAGCCGAAACGGTTATTGAGCTTTTGGATAAGGACTGTCCCGAGGCAAGGGCAAATATTGTTAAATACAGCTTATCGGGGACTTTTTCAAAGCTGTTTAACGAAAAAAGCCGTCTTATAGTATTAACCGAGGAGAATATTCCCTCAAACTGCACTAAAGAGGACTATGCAACCTTTATGCCCTATATATTGACCTCCGAGGGAAGAAAGCTTTGCTCGCCCGAAAATTCCGTCATCTGCAAAAATCAGCAAAACAGTGCTTTTACGGCGATTTTCTCTTTGGACTTTGAAAATGAAACAGACATTGCCTGCACGGCGGGAAACTTAGTAAAGGCTTCGGCGTTAAACAATAGTTTATTGTATCTGGCGGTAGGGGATCGGCTGATAAGCCTTTCCGCAAACGAAAATCTTAAAGAAAAGGGAAGCGTAAGCTTTAACGGCACCTTCGAGGATTTTTCGGAAATCTGTGTTTATCCCGTCAGCGGCGGTGCAGAGCAGCGCATAAGGGCTACCTTTAAGGAGGAGGACGGAGCTTGTCTTGCGGTTCTTGACGGAGAGCTTGCGATTGTAAACGAGGTAAAGAATTTGGGCAACGGCGAAGCTCCGGCGGCTACCTGTTTTTATAACGATCAGACATATATAGTAACAGAATCGGGTATCTGCTACGGAATTGACGAAAATAATCGCCCCATTACCGAAAGCGGGGTAAAAATCACAAGCTCGGATATTTATCCGTTGTCGGTAAATAAAGACAACCCTATCGGAATAAAGCTTACCCCTATGGATGAAAACGGAAAGCGCACGGGAATTATGGTTAATACCGTAAAGCTTGACGGCACGGAGGGCGAGCTGAGCTCCTTGGTGATAAATTCCAAAACCTTGGCAAAAAACGCTCTTGACGAGTATTTGTCAAGCCCCGCCGAAAAGGATATCTCTGTAATAGGTTCAAGGTCCTTCACCGATACCGCAAGCGGCATTGCGGTGATTCCTGTTGTATATTTTGACGGAGTATCCGAGGTAGAGCTGTTCTTGATATTTACGGTTAGCCCTGACGGAAGTATTTCCGCCTGCGGCTCTGTGGCGCAGTACGACAGCTATTCAAAAAACATTTTTGCCCTTGTTAAGGGGGAATATGTAATAGCGGTTACCGACAGCAGGATTATTACCGCCAAGGCTGAAAACGGAAACGTTGTCGGCTATTATGATATTACCGACAATAACGGGGAGTATCAGCGCTGACATACCGCTTCCCGATTGAAAAAGGAGATAAACGGCTGTGAAAATACAATCCCAAATCAAAATAAATCAATACCGCTCACAAAGCGGATTTATCCGCAAATACCAACAGCTTATAAAAAACGAGGTTCTCCCCTATCAGTATAACGTACTTAATGACAATGCCGACGGTGCGGAAAAAAGCCATGTTATTCAAAACTTTATAAATGCCGCCAATGTACTGAAGGGCAAGGACAAGGGCGACGGCTTTTACGGAATGGTATTTCAGGACAGCGACGCCGCTAAGTGGATCGAGGCCGCCGCTTATTCTCTTTCCCGGTTTCCCGACAAGGAGCTTGAGGAAAGGGTAGACGGACTGATAGAGATAATCGCCTCCGCACAGGACGAGGGCGGTTATTTAAATACCGGATTCACTGTTAAAGACAAGGAAAAGCGCTGGTCAAATCTCCTTGAAGCTCATGAGCTTTACTGTTCGGGACACTTTATGGAGGCGGCGGCAGCCTATTACGAGGCGACAGGCAAGGATCGGCTTTTAAAGGTAATGCTGAAAAACGCCGAGCATATTTACAATGTGTTTATTAACGGAAAGCATGAGGGCTATCCGGGACATCCCGAGGTCGAATTGGCGCTGTTAAGACTTTACGGCGTTTCGGGAAACAAGCACTGCTATGAGCTTGCCGAGCATTTCCTGAACGTGCGGGGAGTTGACCGTGATTTTTATAAAAAAGAAGCGAAAGCACGTAATTGGACGGTATGGGGCAATAATGGCGCCGATTTAATGTATCAGCAAAGCCACGCCCCCGTAAGGGAGCAGTCCGACGCAGTGGGACACAGCGTCAGGGCGGTTTACCTGTATACCGCAATGGCTGATTATGCTTCCCTGTCCAATGATGAAAAGATGATTGAAGCCTGCAAAAGACTGTGGAGAAGTATTACCCAAAAAAGAATGTACATTACTGGAGGAATAGGCTCAACGGGAATAGGAGAAGCCTTTACCGTAGATTACGATCTGCCCAACGATACTGCCTATGCGGAAAGCTGCGCTTCGGTGGGTCTTATGATGTTCGCTTCAAGAATGTTAGAGCTTGAACCCAGGGGCGAATATGCCGATGTAATGGAAAATGCCTTTTACAATACTGTTTTGGCGGGAATGTCCCTTGACGGAAAGCGCTTTTTCTATGTTAATCCTCTCGAGGTTATTCCCGGAGTTTCGGGAATTGCCTCTACCCACATACACAACCGGCCCGAGCGTGCCGGGTGGTATGCCTGCGCCTGCTGTCCTCCCAATATTGCAAGGGCAATTTCCTCTTTCGGAAAATATGCTTACGGCGAATCGGAAGCCGCCTGCTTTTGCCATTTATTTGCCGCAGGAGAGGTTTCCTTTAACAACGGTGTGCTCCTTATATGTGAAACAGGCTATCCTTATGAATTTACTGTAAAATATAATATAAAAAAGGGCGGAAAGACTTTAGCAATAAGGATTCCCGCATGGAGCAGTGAATTTGGACTTTTTAGAAACGGACAAAAGGCAGAGTTTACTTTAAAAGACGGCTATGCATATTTGAATTCTGTTCAGGACGGAGACGAGATAATTCTTACTCTTGACGACAAGGCTAAGTTTGTCTATCCTTCCTCAAAAATCCCGGAAAACACAGGCTGTGCGGCGGTTATGAGAGGTCCTCTTGTTTATTGCTTTGAGGGTATAGACAATAATGAAGATGTGCTGTCCTTAAGGATTGACGATAGCCGTGAAATTTCCGTTTCGGAATATAACGAACGGCTTTTGGGCGGCACTGCCGCACTTTCCGTACAGGGCGCAAGGGTAAGCGGGCAGAAAAGCTTATACTGCCTTGAAAAGCCGGAGGAAAAAGCGGTCAATCTTACAGCCGTTCCCTACTACGCCTGGGGCAACAGGGGACTTGGGGAAATGAGGGTTTGGATGCCCCTTTCCTCGAAATAGAAACGCCCCCTCCGATTAAGCAAAGGAAAGGCTGCCATTTATGAGCTTTTGCCGTAAATGGCAGTCTTATACTAAATCTTAATAAAAATCAGACAAATCCACCGACCGGGGCGTCCCTGCTCTGTGTCAGCCCGACTTGAAATATCCGCATATTCCTGCGTCGGGACTTCCTTGATCAGGAACGCCCCACCCGCCGGCTTTGTCTTATTTTAATTAAGAATTAGTATTACGGCTCTTTGCAGGGCGTTGTCTTTTAGTATAAAAGGTCTATTCAACGAAAAATTTAAGTTGCCCTTTAGTATAAAAATCTTTTCAATAAAAAATAAGGAGAATACATTTATGAAAATCGAAACCCAATGCCTTCACGAAGGCTACACCCCCAAAAACGGCGAACCTCGGGTAATGCCTATCGTTCAGAGCACAACCTACCGCTACGACAGCACCGACGATGTGGCGGCGGTTTTTGACGATCCCACCAAAAGTCTTATTTACTCCCGCTTTGAAAATCCCACCACCGACTGTGTGGAAAAGAAAATAGCCGCTCTTGAGGGCGGAGCTGCCGCTATGTGCACCTCCAGCGGACAGGCGGCGTCTCTTCTTTCCATTCTTAACATTTGCGAAGCGGGGGACAGCTTTATTGCATCCTCCTCAATATACGGCGGAACAATAAATCTATTCGGCGTTACCCTTAAAAAGATGGGCATAGAGTGCATTTGGGTAAAGGAGGACGCAGCGGAGGAGGAGCTGAACGCCGCCTTTAAGGATAATACAAAGGCGGTTTTCGGCGAAACATTGGCAAATCCCGCCCTTACCGTTCTTGACATAGAGATGTGGGCAAGAGCCGCTCATGCTCACGGCGTTCCCCTGATAGTGGATAACACCTTTGCAACGCCTGTTCTTTGCCGCCCTATTGAGTGGGGGGCGGACATTGTAATTCATTCTACCTCCAAGTATATGGACGGTCATGCCGTACAGGTAGGAGGAGTTATCATAGACAGCGGAAAATTTGATTGGACCGGCGGAAAGTTTCCCTGTATGACAGAGCCTGATGAAAGCTATCACGGAATTGTATATACCGAAAAATACGCCTTTGCCCCCTATATAGTCAAGGCAAGAATGCAGCTTATGCGTGATTTCGGCTGCTATCCTGCGGCAAATTCCTCATTTTTGCTTAACTTGGGTCTTGAAACTCTTCCCGTAAGAATGAGGCAATACTGTGAAAACGCTCTCACAGTTGCAAAATTCATACAAGGCACAGGCAAAACCGAATTTGTGACCTACCCTGCGCTTGAGGGCAGCAAGGGTCACGAGCTGGCAAAGAAATATCTGCCTCTCGGAACAAGCGGCGTAATTTCCTTTTCCGTCAAGGGCGGCAGGAGCGCTGCGGTTAAGTTTATGGACAGCTTAAGGCTCGCCTCCAACGAGGTTCATGTGGCGGATATAAGAACCTGCGTTCTGCACCCCGCCAGCGCAACCCACCGACAGCTTACCGACGAGCAGCTTGCCGCTGCGGGAATTGACGGCGGTCTTATCCGTTTATCTGTGGGACTTGAGAATGCGGAGGATATTATTGAGGATTTGAAGAAGGGGTTTGGGGAGATATGACTTTAGCTGGGCTCAGGTAAAGTCGGCAGTAATTTTTCGCACTCTTTTAGAGCGTGTTCACATAAAATCAGTATGCATATTTTCGTGCATATTTTCGTGCATATTTTCGTGCATAATTTTGTTGCCTGCAAGGCAAAATTTTGCAGGAATATCGTCATATTTCAAAAAATTTTAACGAAGCAGGCGGCAAAATTTGCCGAAAAGATGCATGCTGAGCTTTGTGTGAACACGCTCTCGTTTTGCTGTACTGGTTTTTGTTTGCACTTAAGTAAGGTTATGGGAATTTATGCCCACTTTTAGGATTGCAGTTCATAATTAACCGTCGGTTGGGTTTGCAAGTTTTTTCATAAGCCTTAATACAGTTGAATTTTATCGGAACTTAAGCTATAATAAAGCTGCCGGCAAAATCAATATAAAGGAGAAACAATATGTTCAATCAAACCGATTTTGGAAAAAGAATCAAATCATTTCGGAGAAAAAACAATTATTCACAAAAGGAGATAGCCTTGAGAATAGGAGTTTCCGAACAGGCTGTATCAAAGTGGGAAAACGGCGAATGCCTGCCCGATGTGTACAATCTGAAGCTTTTGGCACAGGTTCTCCGAATTTCCGTTGATGATCTGCTGGATACCGAAATGCAGAATCAGGAAAAGATCGTTGAAACAATTATAATTGGCGGAGCGCATTTTGAAGTAGTTGAAAAACCCGAAACGATATTTGCCGGAAAAATTATATATGCAAAGGATTTTGCCGATGCAGACAGCTTTAATTCCGCAATAGATTCGGTAACGGAAAGCGAAAAACAAGAAGCGTTCGACAAATTGGCAGAACCCGTATTGCCGCTTTATGATGTAAATATGAGCGTAAATTTTTGGCTTAGCGCAAAAAATCGGGCATACGGTTTTGTGAGGGCGGTTATGACAGAAGAACAGCCAAACGGTATAGAGGTTTATAAAATGCCCGCCTCATTATTTATTCGTGCTTATACCGATAAAGGAACATCGCAGCTTATCAGTAAGGAGCAGTGCGAAATATGGGAACTTTTTGCATATATCAGGGATTATTTTATGCCTTCTCACGGTTTCCGAATGGCTGAAAACGGTGCGCAGGAGTTGGAGGTCTTTGATACCTTTGAGCATAGATCGGGCTATGCTTATATGCCCGTTATAAGGGTATCCGGTGATATGCCGCAATAAAATAAAAATTTTGCAGTGTTTCCGTAAGGCTTGTATACAGGTCTTACGGAAACCTGCTGTTTATGTCTTTTTTAAAAAGAATTACGGAACCGACGGGAATTTAAAAGTTTCCCGATACTAATCCCTTTTAAAACTGTGGGATTAGTACGAAAGCTGTGAAATTTTAAATTCCCGTCTATCCAAGCAGTAATGCTAATTCTCGTCTAAAAACAGACAAAGATTTGCGAGAATCAAACCGCAAGGATTGTTTTTTTTAGCCGAGAATTAGTATAAAAGAGAGTGAAAAATTATTGTTTGTTTCCTTAGAACAAGTTCTTAAAGGCGGCAGCTTTTCGCACACTTAAAAAAAGCCGCGCCAATTTCTCCTCCAAACCCCTTGAAATTATAGTCATAATAGTGTAAAATAACATTGTATATCTTTTTAAAAAGGAGTTTTAAATGGAGAAATTATTAAAGTTTTTGAAAAACAAGTGGTTTCTTTTGGGAATTTCTTTCCTGTCTTTTATATATGCATTCTTTTTGGGCACTATTGCCTTGAGAACCTTTGACAGCTATCTTGAAGTGGAAAATTTCAGCGCAATGATGGTATTGTATGTATTTGTAAACTTTATTTTCGGCGTGCTGATGTTTTTTACCCGAAAACAGATTCCCACGGTAATCACCGCTCTGATAATTCCCGTAGAGTCCCTTATTCTGATGATAGTGGGCTTTGGACAGTGGCACATTATTATTCCTCCCGTTATAGTCAGCGCAGTTATATTCCTGTCCTGCGGCGTGGGGGAATCCTGCAAAACCGTAATGGGAACGCTGCTGCTTATAATGTTTGTGGCAGGGGGCTTAGCGTACAGCGTTATGTCCTCCTATTTCGGCATTTCCGTAAGATTTGTGGCTACGGATATGTTTACCGATCAGGATCAGGATATAGATTTTTCAGCCAGAAGTACGGATTATCTTGTAACGGAAGACGGCAAATACCGCCTTGTATACTATTCGGAGCAAAAGGACGAGCGTTTGGTCACAAGTTATTATGTGGAGGAGGCGTTTAAGGACAAGGAGTATCCCTTTGCGGTTTTCCGCCGCACCTTCGGCTGCCGCCGTGTGCTTGTGACGGCTTATGAAAGAGATGTAAATCCGCACTGGATCGGAAACGATAAGCTTAGCATCGACGGAGAAATTATGACAATAGAGGATATTTTCACGCCCAAAACAGATGAAGCAGAGGAAACCTCTTCGGGAGAGGAAACAAAAAAGCCCTCAAACACCGCCGAAGAAACCGCAAATAATACCGAAGCCGAAACAGAGGCATAAGGGAGTCTCTGATACTGATTTTTAATCGGGTTGTCTATAAGATGATTAAGAATTAGTGTATAATTCTTCCGCAGGCAAAAACCGGCAGGCGAGCTTTGTCTGATTTTGCTTTTCGCCGGGGTTTGCCAAGACAGGCTCTTTAGACTCACCCGTAATTTTTGAATTTTTGGGTTGCGTTTATTTTATGAAATCAAGGAATTTCCTTTAAAAATAAGCTGAAAAGAGATTTATATGAGTTTAAATACATCTTGCACATTGAATATTGTCGGAAAAAGCTCCGGTGAAACCTATACGGTAGCAGTTCCTTCAAACCTTTTGGGATTTTGCAGATACGATTTTTCAAGGTTTTTGGAAGAGTGCAGCCGACTTTGCCGCGAATGTATGAAAAGCGGCGAATATCCTTTGGATAGGGTAATTTCTCTGAGAAATTCGATCAGCGGCTGTCACAGATATGTGGAAAACAATATAAGAACGGTATTTGACAAAATAGTTGTGGACTGTTGGATAGAGTATATCTGCCGTCAGGGTGAAATAACCGCCGCCGCCCTATGGAACAGCTTAATCGACTGCACCGATCCCTTTCAGAACGCTATTTTTCAGCGGCTCACCGAATACCGTACCCACAGGGCTATAAATCAGTGGATAAACCTCTTAAAAATACAGGAATATGCAAAAAAGAAAATAGACTTTATTTTCGGCTGTAAGCTTGATTCCGCCGATGAAGCGGCGGTAAGGCTTAACTTTTTTGATTTAATGTTCAGCGTAGCCGCCAACGAACAGGGATATTCCCTTGAAAACATAGGCTCGGTAAAATTATGCAAGCCCGGAAGAACGGTAGGCGCACCCTTTGTTTACGGCGGAGTTTCAAAGGAGATAGTGAAAAATCTATTTAAAGATGTGAGCTTCGCCGACAGTCAGCCTTATGTTTCCCGTGAGGAAGGCGTAATGTCCGATTGGGAGGCTATGGACGCTTTTGCGGCCATTAAAGGCTATTTGCCCGAGCATAATGACAGCGTCGCCAAAATCATACTGAAATCCTTAACAAAAATTCCCGATAACGTGTTTTCTCCCTCCTGCTTTAAGGCGATGATAGATTTGGAGCTTGACACTGTGGTGAATATGGGCGGATATTTGCAGCACTGCGCAAAGTGCGGGGAATACTACCTTAAAAACGAGTATTACACCTCTGATTACTGCGACTCCGTTCACCGCGACGGAAGCACCTGCCGGGAGCTTATGGAAACGGATACTCCCGAGCCATTGAGCGAAAAGGAAATTGCCCTGTTTAACGAAAAAGCCGAAGGTCTGTACCGCAAAATGGCCGAAAAGGTGAATTTTGAAATAAGCCAGCGGGATTTTGCGGAATGGTCGGGCAACTTTGACGTTATGAGAAATAATGTTATAAGCGGTCGTGCCACCGACAGCGACTTTGACGATTTTGTGGAATATTCGGAGCAGCTGGCTAATCAGAAAATGTCAAGGGCAAAGCAAAGCGTACTTGCCGCCGTGCAGGAGGAAATGATCCGTCCCGACGGAACAAGAGCGCAGGTTAAGCCCTATCAGTTTGTACGGGTAGACCGCAGGGAGCTTGAAAAGCAAGGCGTGTTAAAGCCCGCCGACAGCGAAGAAAGACTGCCGCCTATAAGCAATGAAAATAAGGCGGCTGAAAAGGCTGCGCCGCCTGTCGCCAAAATAATAAGGGGAGCAAGCCCCACAAGCTACCATGAAATACCCGTTCAAGACGCAAGAACGGAAAAGGAAGCTCCTATTCCCATAAAATCCGATGTGTTTGTAGGCGAGGATTTTTCACAGCCTGTGCAAAATAAAAAGGCAAAAACTCCTGCCGAAAACAAAGCCGCCGCATCCGCCAAGGAAGCGCAGCGGGAAATTTTACTGATAGCGGAGCAGGAGCGCACTCGCCGCCAAAAGGAAAGAAATCAAAATACCGGTCATTCCGAGGAAAATTCTCAAAGCGGCAGTCAAAGCCTTACTCCAAGCAGCAGGATAAAACAGGAGGATAAGCGCCCCCATTTCCCCGATTTAGAGGATTTTCCTATTGATGAAGAAAAAAATATCGATGAAGAAAAAAATAACGCTTCTTACACAAAGCAGGAAAAGCCCCCGACGGCTTCCGATGTAAAAAAGGCGGCTCCAAGGAGAACGGAAAGCGCAGAAACCGATTATTCCGCAAAAACGGAGCAGGTGAAGCGGCAATGGGAGCAAAGATCCGATGTGGAGTTTCATACCCAAGAGCCTGTTAAGCATCAGCCGCCTCAGATAAAGCTTCCCGAATTTGAGGAGGAGAAAAAGGACAAGGACCGCTTTGTCACATTGGTAGACAGCAGGGAAAGGGCGGAGCAGATAGAAGAGGAGCTTCAGTCAATTCTGAAAGAAATTGACAAAAAAAGTTCCGATTTAAAGAAAAAATATTCAACGGAACAATTTGAAGATAAATTCGATTTGCCTGAGGATTACAGTAATTCCCTATCCGAAAAAGAGGATAAAAATGAAGGGTCGGCTGTTGATTCGGCTCAGACCGAGGAAAGCCGAAAAGCGGCAAAAAACACTTCAAGCAGGGCTGCAAAGGTGGCGGGAGCATACCGCTCGGTTGCGCAAATGCCGTGGCTTGAAAAGCAGGAGACGGAAAAAGACGGCGAAAACAGCACTGCCGATGATTTTGCAAAAATCCTAGGCAACATAGAGAGAAACGACGGCTTTGACGAAGAAAATCTTCCCCTTGACCCCGACGGAGTGCCTCTATCCCATAAAACAAAGCATGTAATGGACGCACTGATGAGAAACAGCGGAGTAAGTCCCTCCCTGATCTACGGAAGGCGGCAGGCTGCCGAGAAGAATGTTATCATTGACGAGGATTATCTGGAAAAAAACGGTAAGAGATCGGAGAAGAAGTAAGAACTTGTTCTCATAGAAATTGGCACGCATCTTTTCGGCAAATTTTGCCGATGACTGCGTCAAAATTCCTTGAAATACACGAGTATTCCTGCGGAATTTTTCCTTGTCCTCAACAAAATTTGCTCGAAAATCTGCGCACCATTCCTATGAGAACAAGTTCTAAGAACAAGCTCCGAAAATTAACTTTAAAAAAATAATTGAAAAAATTTCAGCTTACGGAAAATCCCGGTGTTCAGCGAGGACGTTTCCCCGAGTTTACGAGAAGCTCGAGGACGTAGGTTCTCTTTGGGCTTCTTTTAAAGGATTTTCCGTCGGCTGAAATTTTTATTTCAAAAGATTTTTATTCTTTAAAATGTTATTATAAAAACTCTTGACAATCGCAAAAAAAGTGCTATAATATTTTTTAGCACTCTGAGAGTAAGAGTGCTAATTCAAAAAGGTAATAAAAAATTAAATAAAACAAAAGCAAGAAAGGAAAAACAAAATGTCAAAGAAAAAGGCCTTTAAAGCGGAATCCAAGCGTTTGCTCGAAATGATGATCAACTCGATTTACACACATAAGGAAATATTTATAAGAGAGCTTATCTCAAACGCCAGCGACGCTATGGACAAGCTGTATTTTAAGTCCCTTAACGAAAACTTAGGGCTTAACAGAAGCGATTTTGAGATCCGAATCACTCCCGATAAAGAGAAAAAAACTCTCACTATTGCGGATAACGGTATCGGTATGACCGAGGAGGAGCTGGAGAACAATTTAGGCGTTATTGCGCAAAGCGGCTCTTTAAAGTTCAAGGAGGATATGAAGTCGGAGGAAAACGCCGAAAAATCCGACGAGGTTTCGGTTATCGGTCAGTTTGGCGTAGGCTTTTATTCCGCATTTATGGCGGCTAAAAAGGTAACCGTAAAGTCAAAGGCTTACGGCGCAGATACCGCATATATGTGGAGCAGCGAGGGAGTAGACGGCTATACCGTGGAGGAATGCGAAAAGGACGGCTGCGGTACGGAGATCACCCTTTATATGAAGGACAATACCGATGACGAGGATTATGAGGAATTTTTGCAGGAATATAAAATCAAGAGCCTGATTAAAAAATATTCCGATTATATCCGCTACCCAATTAAAATGCAGACCACTCACCGCCACCCCAAGGAGGACGCTCCCGAGGACGCCCCCGAAGAGGAAAAATACGAGGAGCATACCGCAGACGAAACTCTTAACAGTATGATCCCCATTTGGAAAAAGAACAGGAGCGAGCTTAAGGACGAGGATTACAACAGCTTTTACCGTGAAAAGTTTTACGATTACACAGAACCTCTTGCCCACATTCACAGCAAGACAGAGGGCAGCGCTACCTATTCCGCTCTGCTGTTTATACCTAAAAAAGCCCCCTTTGATTATTATTCAAAGGAGTTTGAAAAGGGTCTTCAGCTGTACTCCAACGGCGTTTTGATCATGGATAAATGCGGCGATCTGCTGCCCGACCATTTCAGCTTTGTAAAGGGTCTGGTTGACAGCGAGGATTTGTCTCTTAACATAAGCCGTGAAATGCTGCAGCATGACAGACAGCTTAAGGTTATTGCAAAATCCCTTGAAAGAACTATCAAAAACGAGCTGAAAAAAATGCTGAATAACGAAAGGGAAAAGTACGAGGAGTTTTGGAAGGCCTTTGGCTTGCAGATCAAATTCGGCATTTACAACGGTTACGGAATGAATAAGGAGCTGTTGCAGGATCTGCTGCTGTTCACCTCATCAAAGGACAAAAAGCCCGTTACCTTGGAGGAATATGTAACGGGAATGAAGGAAGGACAGGACTGCATTTATTATGCGTCGGGCGAAAGCGCAGAGAGGATAGACGCACTTCCCGTTGTTGAATCGGTAAAGGATAAGGGCTACGAGATACTCTATCTTACCGACAATGTGGACGAGTTCTGTATTCAGATGATGGCTGACTACAGCGATAAGAAATTCAAGTCGGTACAGGGCGGCGATCTTGACCTTGAAACAGAGGAAGAAAAGAAGGAGATCAAGGAAAAGAACGAGGACAGCAAGGAGCTTTGCAATGCCATTAAGGAAGCTCTCGGCGATAAGGTGGCGGCGGTAAGGCTTACCAACAAGCTGAAATCTCACCCTGTCTGCATAACCAGCGACGGCGCACTTTCCGTTGAAATGGAAAAGGTGCTTAACTCAATGCCCACAGAGCAAAAGGCAAAGGCGGACAAGGCGCTTGAAATAAATCCCGATCACCCCATTTTCGATAAGCTTCAATTCCTGTTTGACAATGACAGGGAGATGCTTTCCACCTATGCCGATTTGCTTTATACTCAGGCTATGCTTATTGAGGGTATGAGCATTGAAGATCCCGTTGCCTTCAGCGAGGAGCTTTCCAAGGTTTTGGCGAAGTAGTTATTGTTTATTGATTGTATTGATCGTAAATCGGCAAAAAGGTTGACATTATCCTTCCATATATGCTATAATCAAATTGTATAGGGGACGGCACCCATCATAAAAAACAGCATACATCACAAACTGCGATTTTTCGCACATATTAAAGTTACAAGGGGGCAGACACCCATAGAAAAAAACGTAATTGTAACGGACGAATTCGGAAATAAGCTAATCAGCACTTACCCTAAACGGGCAAAAGGCTTAATTAAAAAAGGTCGTGCTGAACAGGTCGGTGAGAACGAAATTCGTCTGAAAGGCTGTTCAGTTACGCCTTGTTTGGAGGATAATATGAACAACACTAATTTGACCGACAATAAAAACACCATCGGCAATATCACAATCGATACCGAGACAGGCGAGGTAACGGAAAACACTGAAGCCGCTTCCGTTGCGGATAATTACACCATTCACGGATATGAGCCTAAGCACTCGGAGACTTCCGAAATTTCCGAGCCGGTTAATGGCGAAGCTTCGAGAAAGCCGAAGCGGCTTTTCTTTAACGCCAGAGAATGGACGCCCGGCAAGAGCTGCGACAAAACCGTTGCTACCCGTTCCTTTATCTCCGACTCCTTCGGAAATCTTACAGAGGCTTATACCATAGGCGATTGGAATTGGAATTGGTCACAGATCGAAACCAAGGATATGCTTTTGGATAAGAATACCGACTATGAGTTTGTCTTTTGGCTCAACGGCGGAGAAAACGACCGTAATAACGAGGTTTGCCGCTTCGAGATTGTGTTTGACAACGATTATGAAGGTCGGTACGTATACAATCTTAACCGCCATTATATCAAATATTTAAAGCATTATAAGGGCTGGTATCTGTACAGTATCCCCTTTAACACGGGTAATTCTTGCTGCACAAAGTTTCATTTCATTTCCATGGCTGCATATACAACTATTATGAAGGCAAATTCCGTGGAAAGCTATGACAGTCTTCCCGAGGATATTCCTCCCCGGGGATTGCCCCAGCGGCACAATATTTGGTTCAGCGAGGGATTTCCCAGAAATTCATGGTGGTCTGATAAGGCATTCCCCGATTTGCAGAATAATTCGGAGCAAAAAAGGAAAATTTATGTTAACGGGGCGGATTTATCCGATCTGACTGATTTATCGGATTTGGGTGAAACAATTTCACAGGCTGTGCAGAATAAGCTTGGCGATATGGGAAAATACGGTAAAATCGCCGAATTGGTTCGCGAACGCATAGAAGAGGAGCTTGAGGACGAGTTTGACCCCGATGATATAGCCGATGAGCTGATGGACGAAATTGATGTGGATTCAATCAGAGATCAGATTATTCAACAAATCAAGGATAGCTTAAAATAATTAAATAAAAAAAGCACTGCTTAAATTCAACTTTAAGCAGTGCTTTTTATTTTTCATATATCCTAAAAATGTATTGCAATTTGCTCTACAAAGTGGTATACTATTATTTGAAAGGTGGTGTTTGTATGTCGGGAAAAACGGCAAGCGTAACTGCACGTATTCAGCCGGAGATAAAAGAACAGGCGGAAGCTATTTTAGACAAGTTAGGTGTTCCCGTATCTGTTTTAATTGACACACTTTACCGTCAGATAATTATGACAAAAAGTATACCTTACTCCTTCAATATTCCGAGAATACTTTCACAGGACGATATGACAGGCGAGGAGTTTGACCGAATGATGAAGAAAGGATTGGATATGGCAAAAGCGGGGCAAGGGCTAAGCGCTGACAAGGCTTTTGAAAGAATCAATCAAAAAATTTGATTATGGAAGAATATAGTGTAAACTTGACCGAATATGCAATAGAGCAAATGGAAGAAATCGTGGAGTACATTTCCAAAACCTTGAAAGAACCCGATGCTGCAAAAAAATGGTCGCTTAATACTAATTCTTGATTGAAAGTAGACAAAAGATTTGCGAGGATGATTTTTGCAAGACAAGGCGGAGGACGCCGCAAGGCTGACGCCTTGCAAGGACGACAACGCAGTATTGCGAAAATCAGACCGCAAAGATTGTCTACTTTCAGTCAAGAATTAGTATAAGATTCAAAAAGCGGTGAGTTCCCTTAATGAAATGCCATTTAGATTTCCGCTTATAGATAAAGAACCTTGGCATAGTGAAAATATTCGCAAAATGACGGTGGGAAACTTTATTGTATATTATTGGACTGATGAAGAGCATTTGACAGTTTGGATTACTGCTGTTGTTTACGGCGGTCGGGATCAATCATTCGCATTAAAAAATATGCCTAAACCTAATTAAAAATAAAAATGGGGCTGTAAAAAAACATTTTACCGTGCGAGGATAACCTCGCAGAACAA
>CANEHP010000020.1 GCA_947427325.1 uncultured Clostridia bacterium
TTTCAAGAGGGGACGCCCTGCACGAGAGGGCGTCCCCTGTTTTATTTTAGCAGTATATTGTCCTGCGGGGTTATTCTCGCACGGAAGAGTTTTTTACAGCCCCTAATGCTAATAACCAAAAAATTTTTTATTTGTTCTGCCGCAAAGGCAGTTGTTAGTGTTATAAAAGAATCTAAAAGCACATAATGTTATCGTCATACTAATTCTTAATTAGAATGATTAAGAATTAGTATTAATAACTTTTATTATAAAAAGAGGCGAAGCTATTGAAAATTTTTGACGCACACTGTCATATTTTTCCTCAGAAAATAGCCGAAAAGGCGTCGGTCAATATCGGAAAATTTTACGGACTGCATATGGATTATGACGGCTCGGTAAATACGCTTATGGAGCTTTATAAAAAAGCGGGGGTAAACGGCTGTTTGGTGCAGTCTGTTGCAACCGTTCCCGCACAGGTTGAGCATATCAACGATTTTATAGCCCAAAGCGTAAGGGAGTACCCCCATATGTTTGTCGGCTTCTGTTCACTTCATCCGCAAATGGAGAAAAAAGCCATAGAGGCGGAAATAGATCGAGCAATAGCCTTAGGCTTAAAGGGAATAAAGCTGCATCCCGATTTTCAGGAGTTTAAAATTGACGACAGAAAAGCATATGATATTTACGAAGCGGCAGAGGGCAGACTTCCCATTCTCTTTCACACAGGCGATACCCGCTTTGACTATTCCTCGCCAAAGCGGCTCGCCAATGCCCTAAAGGATTTTCCCAAGCTGACGGCTATCGGCGCACACTTTGGAGGCTGGAGTCAGTGGAGCGACGGAGAGAAATATCTTGCGGACAATCCCAATGTATATGTGGATACCAGCAGTTCACTTTATGCAATTACCCCGGCGCAGGCAAGGGAATACATCAACGCCTTTACTCCCGACCGTGTAATGTTCGGCACAGACTATCCTATGTGGAATGTGGAGGCCGAGCTTAGGCTTATGGAAAAGCTTGACTTACCCTGCGAGGATATGGAAAAGATAATGTATAAGACTGCTTACGGGCTTTTAGACGTGGATTTTTAAACTATGCCAAAAAGGCGGCAATCTGTACGGTATGAAAATATTGACAAAGGCGCTGTTATGTGTTAAAATTACAATATACGACAATTAAAAAGCAGCGCTGCTGCCAATATGGAGGAAATGTGAAATGTCAAAAACCTGTAAAAACTGCGGAAATACCTTTGAAGATCATATGAATATCTGCCCTCGCTGCGGTATGCAGTATGTGGAGGATACCACGCCCCAATATACCGCAGCCCCTTATAATAACGCCAATCAGGCTCAAAATCAATACGCACAGTATAATAATCAGCAGCAGGGCTATCCACAGCAGAACTACGGGCAGCCTTATCAGCAGCCCGCATATCGTCCTTACAGCGCTGCCAATGAAGAAATGACGGTGGGAAATTGGTTAGCTACCATTATTTTAACAAGCCTAGGAATTATAGGACTTATTTTGCTTTTTGTATGGGGCTTCAGTGATAATGTTCCCAAGGCGAAGAAAAACTACTGTCGGGCAATGTTGATTATGCAGGCAATCGCACTGGGTCTGATAATACTTTTTATGATTATTATGGGTGCGGCAGGAGCGTCTCTTTTGGAGACCATAGGCGGCAGCTCCCGTTTTTAGCAATCCCTTCGGCGGCAATGCGGCGTGCTTTTTACGCTGCATTGCCGTTAAGTATATTGATAAATTTGTATAATACCAATCCCTTTTTAAACAGAGGTAATACCTGCAATTTGAGGGATTGGTATAAATCGCTTTTGCACGCCGTAAAATAAAGATAAACAAAAGATAGAAAGACAGCCAGCCGGCAAGAAAAATTCTGCGTTTAATTTAGCCTTAAATCGGAAGGAAAAAATAAAATGGAAGTTCGTTCCTTGCCTTCAAGTCCGTATTTAAATCAATTAAGAAAACCTTTGTCAAGTCCTCGGTACAAGGAAATAACCGAATACGCCAAATATGCCGTAAAAACGCTTTTACCCAAGGAAAGCGATATTTACGGCTCTTTAAGGCTGAATATTTTTGAGGGTATTTTTATAAACGGTAAATCTGTCGCCGAAATTACACAGAAGAAATATTCCGCCTGTTCGGTGGAGCAAATCGGACAGCTTATGTATTGGGAATTTTTAGGCGGACTTTGCGGAGGAAAGACGATTTTTATTTACCCTGTGGATTCCAACCGTGAATATATGCTTATCTCGCCCAAAAAAATCACCGCCGAATTAACGGGAGAAGCAAAGGGCTTGGAGAGAGTCAGGGAAAGGCTTAAGCGGGGACAAAGAGAAAAAAGCCTTGATAAGTATTTTTATAAAGCCGCCTTAAAACGTCAGGAGGAATTAGAGCTTAAGCTTGGCGGCGCTTTAATGAATCAAGCCTTAAAAAATCAGTCCTTTGTAACAAGATTTAATGAGGAAACTTTTTTCAAAAATACGGATTTGTCGCAGCTTGCCGAGGATAGGCTGGGTATAAAGGAAAGGACGGATATTCTTTCCTTTGTAATCCTTTATTCTGTTTCATTTTTCGGATTAAAGTACAATGAGATATTTACCGTTGACGATGTTTTCGGCTTTTCCGACAACGGGATAAGGAGCAAGGATAATGTGAAAACAAGTGCCGCCGCCGCACTTGGCAAGGATTTACAGCGGTGCGGAGATATGCAGTTGGGTTCAATGTTAGAGCTGATGGGGCAGGCGCTTTGTGAAATACCGCTGCCGAAATTGAACTGCGATGTGGCAGCAAAAACGGCTTTAAACTATGTTTTGTACAGCGCTGCGGCTCAAACGGGAAATGTTTTTTTGAAGATCATAAGGGGAGAGTCGAAGCCGGCTAAATGCTACAGCCGGGAATATGAGTTTTCTTACGGCAAAGCGGAGGATCGGGCTGAGCTTTTATCGGACTACAAATATGCGGCAAAGCTGTGCGAGGAAATAAGGGAGCTTTTAAGCGTAAAAGGCAGGGCGATTTATAATGCGCACAGCTACAATGACGCAAAGGAGCTGCAAAAAAGGGTGAGAGATGAAGAAAATGCCGTTATCTGAGGAAAAATGCAATATATGCCCTAAGGAATGCGGCGTTGACCGTTCAAGGGTCTGCGGCTTTTGCAAGGTCAAGAGCGGTAATAACACCGTAATTATCTCAAAGGCGATGCTTCACTTTGGAGAAGAGCCTGTTATATCGGGCACAAGGGGAAGCGGAGCAGTGTTTTTCGGCGGCTGCAATTTGGGCTGCGTCTTTTGTCAGAATTATAAAATCAGCAGCGGCGGTATAGGAAAAGAAATATCCCTTAATGAGCTTGGGGATATTTTTTTAAGGCTTCAGGATAAAGGAGCACATAACATAAACCTGGTAACGGGCACTCATTTTGTTCCGCAAATAGCAGCCGTGCTGGAAAAAATAAAGCCGCAGCTGAATATTCCGGTGGTATTCAACTGCGGCGGATATGAAAAGGTTCAGACTTTAAAAATGTTAGAGGGCTTAGCGGATATATATTTGCCTGATATAAAGTATTACGACAGCGCCATCGCCGAAAGATATTCAAATGTAAAAAATTATTTTGAAACAGCGTCAGCCGCCCTTGAGGAAATGCTAAGGCAAAGAGGACGGTACATAATAGAAAATGACCTTATGAAAAGCGGAGTTATTGTAAGGCATCTGATTTTGCCTAACTGCTATAAGGACAGCATTAAAATTTTCACCGAATTGGAGAAGTATAAGGATAGTATTTTAATAAGCCTTATGCGGCAGTATTTCCCTTCGGGAAAAGCGGCGGATTATCCCGAAATAAACAGAAGACTTACTACATTTGAATATCGGAAGGTTTTGGATAATTGCGTCAAATTGGGCTTTGAGGGATTTACCCAGGAAAAGGGCTGCGATAATGACGAAATGACTCCTGATTTTGATAATGAAAATATAAAAGAGTTTTGATAACAGAGCCTGTTAAGAAGTTGACAGTTGAAAGTTAACAGTTGTGGAACGGCTTTAAATGTCGGCGCAAACGTAAATTTTCAAATCCGTCGGCGAAGCCGACACCTCAACTGTCAACTGTCAATTTTTTCCTAATTCGGATAAAACTCCTCAAAAACCTTTTTAGCAATATCGCAGGACTCTTTGGCGTCCCTTGCGTAAAAATCCGCTCCTATCTGCGCCGCATATTCGGGGGTAAGCACTGCGCCGCCCACCATTATCTTGCAGTCCGCATTATGCTCGTGCAAAAGCCTTATGGTCTTTTCCATACTCACAAGGGTCGTGGTCATCAGGGCGGACAATCCGATAAGGTGAACATTATTTTCTATAGCGCAGTTGACCACCGTCATATAGTCCACATCTTTGCCTAAATCAATAACCTCGTAGCCGTAATTTTCCAAAAGCACCCTGACAATGTTTTTGCCTATATCGTGAATATCGCCCTTTACCGTTGCAAGAATTATTTTGCCTTTGGATACGGACTTTTCACCTTTTTGTGCGTAATGGTTTTTTATCACCTCAAAGCAGCTTTGTGCAACCGAGGCGGTTAAAATAAGCTGGGGCAGGAAAATCTTCCCCTTTTCAAATTCGCTGCCCGTTTTGTCAAGGGCGGGAATAAGAATATCGTTTATAATAGCCATAGGGTCGGCGGTTTTGAGCAGCTCTGCCGTAATCCTTGCCCCTTCGCCCTTAAGACCGTTTTCAAGAGCGTATGCTAAATCCATATCTCCTTTTTGGATATTTACGGCGGTATCTGCCGAAACGCTGCCGCTTTGTCCGTAGGCGGCTATATATTCAGCCGAATTTAAATCGTAACCCATCAGCACGTTGTAGGCTCTTACAGCCGCCGCCATACTTTCGGTATTGGGGTTGATAATAGGCAGGTCAAGTCCCTTTGTCAAAGCCATTGCAAGAAAATTGGAGTTTATCTTTACCCGGTCGGGAAGTCCGAAGCTTATATTGGAAACGCCTAAAACCGTTTTAAGCCCAAGCTCCTTTTTTACTCTTTCAAGGGCGTTAAGGGTTTCCCTTGCAGCCTCCTGCTCCGCTGAAACGGTAAGGGTCAGGCAGTCGATATACACGTCCTCTTTTCTTATGCCTATTGCGACAGCTCTGTCCAATATTTTTTTGGCAATATTAAATCTGCCCTCTGCGGTTTTGGGTATTCCGTTTTCGTCAAGGCATAAGCCCACCACTGCCGCACCGTATTTTTTCACTAAGGGCAGTACCGTTTGCAGGGACTTTTCCTCTCCGTTTACGGAGTTTACAACAGCCTTGCCGTTATAAACCCGCAGTGCGCCCTCCAGAACCTCGGGAATGGTGGAATCAAGCTGCAAGGGTACGTCCGCCACCCCTTGTATTGCTTTGACTGCTTTTATCATCATTTTCTTTTCGTCAATTCCCGGAAGTCCCACATTTACGTCAAGTATATCCGCCCCGCCCTTGACCTGCTCGATAGCCTGCCCTAAAATATAGTCGATATCGTCTGCAAGTAGGGCTTCCTTAAACCGCTTTTTTCCCGTAGGGTTGATTCTTTCGCCGATTATGCGGGGACGGTCTATAATAACGGTTTTTGCGGGAGTGCAGCAGGCAGCGGGAATTTTATGAGCGATACCAACATATTTTTTTCCCTTTAACGCCCTGTTGGTTTCCTTTATAAATTCGGGAGTAGTGCCGCAGCAGCCGCCGAAAAGCTTTACGCCCAAGGGAACGAGCTTTTCCATAAGCTCGGCAAATTCCCTTGCCGTAATATTATAGGCGTTGGTTACGGGGTCGGGAAGCCCTGCGTTGGGCTTTACCGCCACGGGGATATTTGACCACCTGCACAGCTCCTCCACAACAGGGTACAGCTCCCTCGGTCCTAAAGAGCAATTCACTCCCACTGCGTCAACGCCAAGCCCCTGCAATACAAGAGCCATTGAGCTTATGCAGCAGCCTGTAAAGGTTCTCATATTTTCCTCAAAGGTCATAGTGCAGATAACGGGCTTGTCCGAATTTTCCTTTGCAGCCAAAACCGCCGCTTTAAGCTCGTACAGGTCGGTCATGGTTTCAAGGACGATAATGTCGCAGTCCTTTCCCGCCAAGACCTCCTCCTTATAAATATCATAGGCTTCCTCAAAGGTGAGAGAGCCTGTGGGTTCAAGAAGCTGCCCTATAGGTCCTAAGTCCAAAGCCACAAGGGCTTCCGTGCCCTCGCAGGCTTTTCCTGCGTTTTTAATGCCCGCACCGATAATTTCTTCGACCGAATGTCCGCTGCCCTCTAATTTATATCGGTTAGCGCCGAAGGTGTTGGCGTAAATTATATCCGCTCCCGCTTCAATATATTCCCTATGAATTTCTGTCAGGATTTCGGGTTTTTCTATATTGAGCAGCTCGGGAGCTTCTCCCGTTTTTAAGCCCCTTGCCTGAAGCATTGTTCCCATTGCTCCGTCAAGGCTTACAAATTCCTTTTTTAACAAGCTTTTAAAATCCACAGTGGTTTCCGCCCTTTCTGTATTCGCATCTGTCCCTCATATTACAGCATATACAGCCCCGCCTTTTAGGGGGTATGGCTTCTTCCGATATCCCCATTACCGCCGTTACCGATTTTCTCGGAATAAGGATCAGGCTGTCCGTAATATTAAGACCTATTCTTTTTGCCGCATCCGTCACTTTAAGGAAATCTCTCTGCACATCAAGGGGAAAATCTCCGTAGCCCGGGGAGAATCGCCACGTATAGTTATATTCCCCCACCTGCTCCTTAATGATTTCCTCCGCCCTTTCACAAGCCTGCTCTACCGCCGCCGAGGCGAGGGTGTCCGTGATAAAAGCCTTTTCCATGCTTTCCGCTTCAAGGCTTCTTATAAGCTTATCCGTTTCGGCGGATAAGGTAACGCACATCAAAATCGCCTTACGGCAGTTTTCAAGGTGAGCCTTTATATCCTTTCCCTTAAATATCAGGGGAGTGGTTTTTACCTCAACGCCCTTTTCAACGTTCATAATATCAAAAACCCTGTACACCATACGGGGCTTTACCGTTTTTAACAGGGCTTCTTCGCATTGGTCGGTTAAATCGAGTATTCCTTGATTTATTTCTCCGCCCTTGTACCCCATATATCTGAAGGCTTCCCTTCGGTTAATGCTTTTTATTTCAAGAGTACCGCTCATATCTGTAATCTCCCGTTGTTCTATATCAGTAATTATATACAGAATTGCGGTCGGTGTCAATAAATTATCGCAATATTGACAGCAAACAGTGAAAATATTGACAGAAAACAATAAAAGTGATAATATAGCTTTTGCAAACTGAATGAACGCAGTATATCAGATACTAATCCCTTTTAAAGCTGTCGGATCAGTGTTATGGGTGCAATCCCTTTTTATACTGTGGGTATTACGTCAGCTTAAAAAGGGATTGGTATGAAATTTCACTTGCTGAGCATATCACCCGATGATATGGGAGGCGGCAGGGGAATATGGTGAAAATCCATAGCAACAGCCATTGCCGTATTTGGCGCTTTAAGGATATTTATGGGAACAATTTATTGCCTTATTGTAAAAAGATAAACATTTTTGTTTGTCTGTAAAAAAAATTTTTGCATTTATGTAATAAAGATATATAAATATACTTAAAGTATATAACGTCATAAGTCGGAATGCCTGCCATACTGCGAACCGCAGTAAAGAGCTTGGGCAAAAATAAACTGTCAGACAAAATCAGCAGGGCTTTGTCTTAAAGTTTATGGGAAGCGGCTTTATTGCTTTATTCTTTTTGTTGAAAAATAACAGAAAGAAGGAAAAACAAATGAACAATTCAATTAAAAGACTGCTGCTGCCGCTGCTTATTGCGGCAACGGCGGTAATTACCTCCGCCTGTGCCGATGAGGGCGGCACAGGTACGGTCACTCCGCCCGAAAGCGGCACGGCTGTTACCGAAGCGGCAAGGACCACAGACGGAGCGGATACCCGGCACTCCGAGGACGCTAAGGAAACCGGCGGAGCTGAGGAAACCGCTGCCCAAACTCGGGAAGAAAGCGGCGAGGGGCTTTGGGCAGGTGCAAAATACACCGAGGATACCGAGGTGGGCGAGGGAAAGATTGCCATAAAGGTCAAGGTGACGGCAGGGGACAAGGCTGTAACGATCACAGTTCGCACGAATAATGAACATTTAGGCGGTGCTCTTGTTGAAAACGATCTTGTCACAGGTGACGAAAGCGAGTACGGCTTGTTCATAAAGTCGGTAAACGGGATTTTAGCCGATTATGACAAGGATCAGGCATGGTGGGCAATCTCCAAGGACGGAGAAATGCTGATGACGGGAGCGGACAGCACGCCCATAGCCGACGGTGAAAGCTATGAGCTTACCTACACAAAGGGCTAAGCCTTTTTTAAGTCCCCTTGAGCTTGCGGTGTTTGCCGTTTTGGGGGCTTTAATGTACTGCTCCAAGGTAATAATGGAGTGGGCGCCCAACATTCACCTGCTGGGAATGTTTACTATGACCTATACACTTGCCTATCGGGCTAAGGGGCTTATACCCGTTTATGTCTATGTCTTTTTAAACGGACTTTTTTCGGGCTTTGCCGCATGGTGGCTTCCCTATCTGTATATCTGGACGGTTCTTTGGGGAGTTACAATGCTTTTGCCGAAAAAAATGCCCGATAAAATTGCGTTTTTTATTTATCCTGCGGTCTGTGCGCTGCACGGGTTGGCGTTCGGAACGCTTTACGCTCCCGCTCAGGCTTTGCTTTTCGGTTTGAGCTTTAAGCAAATTCCGGCGTGGATTGCGGCGGGGTTTGCCTTTGATGTAATTCATGCCGGGGGGAACTTTTTTGCGGGATTTTTAATTCTGCCTTTGGTAAAGCTGATACGAAGACTGGATAAGAGGGCGGGCAGAGCGCAGAGCAGATAAATTATGAGAACAAGTTCTTATATGTTTTTCGCATAGTAAAAAATCGGCGCGGCTTCTCTGAAGGCTGATGTATTTCAACATAACTGCCCTGAAAGCACGAATTTCAAAAAGCGGTTCGCAAAATGGTGAGAAGCGAGGCGGCTCATCATTTTGCGAATTTTGAAATTCCTTTCAAATCAGTAAATTACCGCCAAGCTTCCCGGGAAAGCAAAAATCCGCTTTTTATCGTCTGCCTCGTTTCTTACAAATTTATTAAAAATTTAATCTTATATTGACTTAACAGATGTAAATGTGTATAATATAAAGGAAAATTATTACTGAAAAGGAGCAGCGCCATTGGCTAAGAAAAAGAAAATCAGCGGACTGTCCGTATCCATAGTAGCATTAAATATAGTTATAGTGGGTATTATAATTTTGCTTATTGTACTTATTTATCTTCATATAAAGGACGATAAAGGAAATCAAAGAGGTGAAATTACCACAACGCCTGAAATAACAGCAGGCGAATCCAATATTACGGATATTACCCAAGGCTCGGATACACAAAGTGAAACTCACGTTACCGATATTGCAACAGAAGCTGAAACCCAAGCGGGCGATCCTGCTGTCGATCCTGTTGTATCAAATAACTATGATCCCGCTTTCTTCCAAAACGATTTGTTTATCGGCGACAGTATTTCCACAGGACTTTACTTATACAGCTTTTTGGATAAAAATAATGTTTTTGCCGAGGTAGGGCTTAACCCCGAATCGGCTTCCAAAAAGGAAATTGACGGCGTTACCTGCATTGAGAAGGCGCAGACTATGAATCCGAAGCATATTTACATTATGTTAGGTTCTAACGGCTTGGCATTTTTAGAGGCGGACTATATGGCAACCAAAATGACCGAGCTTATCGAAAA
This sequence comes from uncultured Clostridia bacterium, assembly GCA_947427325.1. Lineage (GTDB taxonomy): Bacteria > Bacillota > Clostridia > Oscillospirales > Ruminococcaceae > Ruminiclostridium_E. The sequence continues at coordinate 9,806 of CANEHP010000020.1, forward strand.
GCTTGAAACCGCCTGTCCCACTGCTCAGATTTGCATTATCTCAATTCCTCCCGTTACCAAGGAGCACGACGCCGAGGGCAGCGAAACTATGGCTAAGGTAAATGCCTATAACGGTGCGCTTAAATCCTTATGCAGCCAAGGCGGATATACATATATTGATATATGCTCCGTGCTTTTGGATAATGAGGGCTATTTTGCGGAAAAATATGCGGAAGCAGACGGCCTGCATTTTATGGGCAATACTTATAAAATACTTTTAAGCGCCGCTCAAAAGGCGGTACAATAAAAACAAGGAAGGGACGACAAAATGAAAATCAGAAGCATTATATCAACTGTATTGGTATCTGTAATTCTTTTTACAGGCTGCGGCAAAACAGAACAGGGCGGCAGTGCAACCGAACAGGAAACAAAGCGGAATGACAATACCGTAAGCGTGACCGCTTCCGAGGTTGTAAAGGCTGTTTTATCGGAGGTATCTATCAATTCCTCTGTTGAAAAGGGAAAAGGGGATTTGGAAAACTATTACAGCGGACTGGATTTATCAACCGTTGAGGACGCCGCCTTTGCTCTTTGCGGTTCAGGCGCGCTTCCCGATGAAATCGCAGTTATTAAGTGCAGTTCTTCAGAGGCGGCAAATAGTGCAAAAGAAGTCTTAAATTCACATTTGAATAAGCAAAAGGAATTGTTCGCTACCTATACTCCCGATGAGATGTACAAGTTAGAGGGTGCAGTTATCTTTACTAAGGGAAATTATGCGGTTTATATTGCTCTCTCAGACAATGGTAAGGCTAAGTCCATTGTTGAAGGAAAGCTGGCTTAAGGCAACGGCGCATACGGAATGCCTTGCAGCTTTTGCACAGATCGACTGATTTCAAATTAAAACGCTTGTCAGGAGAAGGGCAATGATAGGAGAAAGTATTATTATAACCGCACTGCTGTTTATTATAGTAATGGCATTGCTTAAATCCAAAAGAAAAAAATGGGCGGTGGCGACTTTGCCCCTTATGCTTTTGCCTGCCGTAAACTCTTTGGCGAAGCCTTTTTGCGTGCTTGTTTTAAAAATAGACTTTACCTTTGTTATAGCGGTGTGGACTATTCTTGTTGCGGTAATGGCTTCGTGTATCTGGACGGGGTTTCTTACCGCCACTCTGCTGAATAAGAGGAAAACAAGGCTGGCTTATCTTTTTGGCTGTACCGCCTTTAATATTGTTTTAGCGGCGGCGTTTATGTGGGATCATTACCATGCCCTGGTAGGCGAGTTTACGTTTTTTTGAACGACCAAGAATTAGAGCTTGTTCTCATAGGAATGGTGTGCGGATTTTCGAGCAAATTTTGTCGAGGACAAGGAAAAATTCCGCAGGAATACTCGTGTATTTCAAGAAATTTTGACGCAGTCATCGGCAAAATTTGCCGAAAAGATGCGTGCCAATTTCTATGAGAACAAGTTCTTAAATCGAATCTATATCAATCTCATAGTTTAAAAGGGATTGGTATAAACTCAAAACCCGATTGGAAGTAAGACTCCGATCGGGTTTTGTGTAATATCAACAAAATCATATGGTAAAATTAGACAAGCATTATTCTGCCGTTCATATTGACAAAAAGCAAAAAACGCAATATAATATATAATGTCGCATTAAACAATACTATATATTGTGAACCCATAATGCGGATTATTATGCAAAAGGAAATATCGGAGGGTATAAATGATTACAAAAATCCAAAAAAGAGACGGAAGAACGGTACCGTTCAGTGTAGATAAAATCACTGACGCTATATACAAGGCTGCAAGAGCCGTGGGCGGCAACGATTATGAATCTGCGGAAAATCTTGCGGAAAAGGTTTGCGAAATGCTGGAAAAGGAAAATTTTAACAGCGCTAACCCTCCTACCGTTGAACATGTTCAGGATACCGTTGAAAAGGTGCTTGTGGAAAACGGCCACGCCAGGACCGCAAAGGCGTATATCCTTTACCGTGCGGACAGAACACGCATTCGTGAAATGAATACGGGGCTGATGAGGATTTATGAGGATCTTACCTTTAAGCCTGCCATAGAAAGCGATATGAAGCGTGAAAACGCAAATATAGACGGCGATACCGCCATGGGTACAATGCTGAAATACGGCTCGGAGGGCGCAAAGCAGTTTAACGAAATGTACGTGCTTCCTCCCGAGCAGTCCAAGGCGCATATTGACGGAGATATACATATCCACGATTTGGACTTTTTCACCCTTACCACCACCTGTTGTCAGATAGATTTGATAAAGCTCTTTCATAACGGTTTTTCAACGGGTCACGGCATACTGAGAGAACCCAATAACATAGGCAGCTATTCCGCATTGGCGTGTATTGCGATTCAGAGCAATCAGAACGATCAGCACGGCGGACAGTCTATCCCCAACTTTGATTACGCCATGGCGGAGGGAGTTAAAAAGACCTATAAGCAGCTTTATATAAAGAATATTATAAGAGGCGTGGGCTTTGAAATGGGCAGAACCGATCTTGAAGAAATCGAAAGGTCGGTAAAAGCCTATGCCGATAAGCTGGCAGAGGAGGGGCTTATTCCCGAATTGTCCGATAAAAACGGCTTCTGCGCAAAGGAAAAGCCTTTTCTTGCCGAAATTATGGGCGACGAAAAGGCGGCGGGAAACATACAGGAGCTTGCCAAAAAATTAACCTTTAAGGAAACGGACAGAGCCACTTATCAGGCAATGGAGGCTCTTGTTCACAACCTTAACACCATGAACAGCCGTGCGGGAGCGCAAACGCCCTTCAGCTCCATCAACTACGGTACGGACACCAGCATTGAGGGTCAGATGGTCATTAAAAATATCCTTTTGGCGGAGGAAGCGGGCTTGGGCAACGGCGAAACTCCCATATTCCCGATCCATATTTTCAAGGTAAAGGAGGGTATTAATTATAACGAGGGCGATCCTAACTACAATCTGTTCAAGCTGGCGTGCAGGGTAAGCGCAAAGCGTTTGTTCCCCAACTTCTCCTTTATTGACGCACCCTTTAATTTACAGTACTATAAGCCGGGCGATTATAACACCGAAATAGCGTATATGGGCTGCCGCACCCGTGTTATCGGCAACGTTTACGATCCCTCAAGGGAAATCGTAACGGGCAGAGGAAATTTAAGCTTTACCTCCGTTAATCTTCCCCGCCTTGCGATTCTTGCGGAGCATGATGTGGTCAAATTCTTTGAGCTTTTGGAGGACAGAATGAATTTAGTAGTGGATCAGCTTAAATACCGCTACAAAATCCAAGCTCAGAAAAAGGTGAAAAACTATCCCTTCCTTATGGGACAGGGAGTGTGGATAGATTCCGATAAGCTCGGAATCGACGACAGCGTTGAGGAGATTTTAAAGCACGGTACGCTTTCCATGGGCTTTATCGGACTTGCAGAGTGCTTAAAGGCGCTTATCGGCGTACATCACGGTGAAAGCGCAGAGGCGCAGGAGCTGGGACTTCGCATTGTGGGAAGAATGCGCCAAAGAATGGACGAGGAAAGCGAAAGAACGGGTATGAATTTCTCTCTTCTCGCTACTCCCGCCGAGGGTCTTTCGGGCACCTTTATCAGAAAGGACCAGAAGCGCTTCGGTGAAATAAAGGGAATCACCGACAGAGAGTATTATACAAATTCCTTCCATATTCCCGTATACCATAAAATCGACGCATTTTCAAAAATCAAGCTGGAAGCGCCCTATCATGCGTTTACAAACGCAGGGCATATCAGCTATATTGAGCTTGACGGAGATCCTCTGCAAAATCTTGACGCCTTTGAGCAGGTTATCCGCTGTATGAAGGAAAGCGGCGTAGGCTACGGTTCTATCAATCACCCCGTCGACCGCGATTCCGTTTGCGGATATACGGGAATTATAGGCGATATCTGCCCCAAGTGCGGCAGAAGAGAGGAAGAACACGCCGTTTCAAAGGAGAGAGTCAAGAGAATTATTCCCGACTGCTGCAAATAAAACAAAAGAACAACACTAAAGAACGACGTTATGGTAAAACCGCACGGGATTAAAGCCTTGTGCGGTTTTTTAAAGGCTCATGAGGGAAATATGAAAAAAGCTAAATTATTTGACAATATTGTTTCAATACCGATCGGAATGCTTACGGCCGCCTTAGCCTGCGCAAGAGGCTTTACGGAGGGCGGGGTTTATCTGCTTTTATTGTGGCTGTTCATAATAGGCGGACTTGCGGTAAATATTCTGCCGATAATTTTCGGCTTAAAAATACCTTCCTTAAGATTAAAGGTATGTCATCATGGCGTAATTTGCTTAAAAAGCTTTGTGTGGGCGCTGGTGTTGTCGGCTGCCGCTCATATTTATTTGGCAATAACTCTTTTACCCGACAGATGGGCGGATCTGCTTTGGAGCGTTTTGGTTTGCGGGGCTACGCTTTTTATAATCTTTTGGAACGGTATGATATCCGTTTACGCCGCCTCGGTGCAGCTGGGTATACGAAAAAGGGTAATAGGCTTGATGCTGGGTCTGCTGCCCGTTGTGAACCTTATTATGCTGAGAAGAATAATTTCAACGGTTTCCGAAGAAATCTATTTTGAGAAAGGCAAAATAGAGCTTAACGAAAAAAGAAAAGCCGATAAGATATGCTGCACAAGATATCCGATTCTTTTTGTACACGGCGTTTTTTTCCGTGACTTTGAGCATTTGAATTATTGGGGAAGAATACCCGAGGAAATAATAAAGAACGGCGGCAAAATCTATTACGGAAATCACCAATCCGCCGCCTCGGTGCAGGAAAGCGGAGAAGAGCTGGCGGCGAGAATAAGGGGCGTTGTTGCGGAAAGCGGCTGTCCCAAGGTGAATATTATCGCTCATTCAAAGGGCGGGTTAGACTGCCGCTATGCCATTGCGAAATGCGGCGTTTCGGATATGGTGGCGTCCCTTACCACAATAAACACACCTCATCGGGGCTGTTTTTTTGCCGAGTATCTTTTAACAAGGCTGCCGCATAAAATACAGCAGAGGGTTGCCGCAGGCTATAATGCCGCCGCGGCAAAATTAGGGGATCAAAAGCCCGATTTTTTGGCGGCGGTATCGGATCTTAGGGCGGATATCTGCGAGGCTTATGATAAGGAGCTGACAGTTCCCGACAGCATTTACATCCGGAGCGTAGGCTCGCTTTTAAGGAGCGCCGTTGGGGGAAGGTTTCCTCTTAATTTTACCTACCACATGGTGAAGCATTTTGACGGACCTAATGACGGATTGGTTTCCGAGAACTCCTTTAAGTTCGGTGAAGATTATACGCTGCTTACTCTGGCGGGATTAAGAGGGATTTCTCACGGGGATATGATAGACCTTAATCGTGAAAATATCAAAGGATTTGACGTCAGGGAGTTTTATGTGGGATTGGTCGGCGGACTCAGGGAAAAGGGGCTTTGATGTTTCTGCTTTGGGCTTGCTTCGGAAAGCTTATTTGCAGAGCATTGGTGATAAAAATTTATTCACAAAGTTAAAGCTGAAAATTTGGTAATATTTGCCCTTGAAAAAAAATAAATTGGATGTATAATTGAATTAAACATAATAATATGTTTAATTCAATTATTAAGGATGTGACAAAAACATGAGCAATTTACAAATCGGAACCTCTAATGCTGTTAGTAATATGAATATAAATCAATTAACAGCAAAAAAAGAAAAACTTGGCGATAATCGCCCTATTGAGACAAGCTATCAGCGACGAGACTATTTTGAAAACATCAACGAAGATGACTATATCTGTCCGCCTCCAGTTGGTTATACTAACACGTCTGCTCCATATGCTTCAAGCAGCATATATAAGGAAAGCAACTTTTACTCCACAACAGTTTCAAAAACACAAATGGCATGTAATATTGCAGGATTGGCATGCGAACCATGGGGAGAACCAATATTCAATAGTGCGCAAGATTACAACGAATTCAACAAGGCAAAAAAATATATTGACGATTTTACTCCTATAAGCGTTTATAACAGTTATGACGGCTCGAGCAGCGGTGTAACCAAAACAATATATACACAAGACCATCAATATTTTCTGTATGCTTTAACTGACAAATATGATTCTGCTGCAAAAAACTATTATACATATCATGGGTATAATATAGATGCATATCTTATCATGGGTATTGGTTTTGGTGAAAGCAATGCTTCTCAAACAAGTTCTAACCCGTTTGGCGCAGTTTCATCGCTTAGTACAGCAAGCGTCAATAAAGCGACAAATAGAGCAGTTCGGGCGTTACAGGATTGCGGTTTAGCTGCAAATCAGACTGAAGCAAAAAATATGATGGCTTCTGATCCATTTTATCAAAAGGCAGCGGAAGTTTTAAGTTATTTGGATAATGGTTTTAATTATAAACTTGATCCTATGAAGGTATATTCAACATTTGATCAAGCTAATCAAAATGCAGAAAGGTGGCGTACCGCAGTTGAAAACAAAACACAAGACTTTTCGTACATTTATTATAGGTAATCTTCTTATATTATCGTTACTTACTCTTTCCTCCTGTGCGGATAATTCGGGCATGAACTCCGATACTTCCGCAGAGCTGGGTACAAAGGGCGAAATAACAACGGCTTCTTCCGTAACGGGGACGGGTACAAACGGAGAAATAACAACGGTTTCTTCCCCATCCGAGACGGAAAGCGGTAATACGGATACCGAAATTACACTGCCAAAGCATGAATACGGCTATGAAGTATCTGACGTTACCTTGGCGCAGGTAATCGAGCCAACGGACGATAAAAATAAAGATACGCTGCTTCCCGAGGAAATTAAAGCCTGCTTGGAAAAGCTATCGGATAGAATTGAAGCCGAGGGCTTTGAATATGACATTGATTTTGATGGAAATAATGAGTTTTTATGTACTTATATGGGTTTTTTGAAAGTGTTTAAAAAATCTGATAATGTTATATGGGAAAAGACCGCAAAGAAAGACGGTTTTCATTATGTAAAAGCCGACGATTTGAAAACCTTGCAGACCTATGATGACGGAATGGAGAAATATTCCTACTTTAATTACAAGTACGTTGCAGGTTCTATGAAGTGTAATGTTTTAACAGCAATAAAATATGACAGCAAAAAGGATATTTATATTGTTGAAGATATTGTTTCATGGGGAAAGTTGGAGTTTGAAGGAGATGCCTCCAAATATAACAGACCGTTTTTCAGGAAAGGCTGGGACTCCACGCAAAAAGGAGTGGAAGAAACCGAGGATGATATAACGCAGGAAGAATTTCTTAAAATTTATAACAAATATGAAAATCTTCCTGCCTGGGATGAATACTTAAAATAATACTATTTCTTAATCAGATTGCAGACAGACTTGCGAAAAGCCGGGTTTAGTGCGAGGAAGGCTGCCGCAGCTGTGTGCGATATAGCAAGGCGGTTTGACGAAGCAATAAGCGCAGGATTTTTGTAAGGTTGTCTGTAAGACGATTAAGAATTAGTATAAAAGATTATTGCTCCCCTAATTAAATCTTGCCACAATACTTGACGCAAATAAAAAATCTCTGCTTCAAAAATGCTCGCAATATGGCATATTGCTGTTACGCCTGCATCCTGAGGCAAACTTTAATTGGGGGAGCAATGGTATTGGGCGCTTATACCTCTTCAAGTCAAGTCGATAATTATGTGGATTTTATTTCATTGATTAAACAAAAAACCGTTACAGTTTAAAACTGATAACGGTTTTTTCTTATGTAAGAGTAAAAAGGTGCGCTGAATTAAAGAAATTTACCTGCGCTTTTTGCTGAATACCGCAACCGCCGCGCCTGCCGCAATCAACGGTATTATTGCCAAAACAACGCCGGTGATGGGATTTCCGTTATTGCCGCTTCCGCCGGGAGTAGTAACGGCTGCTTCGGAAGAGGTTGTTGTTTCATCGCTTTCAACGAGGGCAAGCTTATCAACAGGTCTTGTTTCCTTTTCTCCGCATCTGCTGCATTCACGCTCTTCAAGGCCTTCCTTTTCGGCTGTAGCTTCTTCAACGACCTTCCACTCGCTCCAATCGTGACCCAATGCGGGGATTTCTTCGGTTACCTCGTTGCCGCAAACTGTGCAGGTTACTGTCTTTGTGCCGGCTTTCGTACAGGTTGCTTCTTTGGTAGTCTTCCATTGAACGTTATGATCGATCATATCGGTGTCTCTTGGTTCCTTTTCGTCACAGCGGGAGCATACTCTTTCCTCCGATCCCTTTTCGGTGCATGTAGCCTGCTTGACAACAGTCCATTCGCCGTAATCGTGACCTAATGCGTCGATGTCTCTTGTCTGTGGTTTGCCGCAAACTGAGCAGGTGCTTGTTTCAACACCCTTTTCGGTGCAGGTGGCGGGAGTTGTTACCTTCCATTCGCCAAAGCTGTGATCGACCGTTTCGATGTCTCTTGTTTCCTTTTTGTTACAGCGAGAGCATTCTCTTTTCTCTGTTCCCTTTTCGGTGCATGTAGCCGGCTTTTCAACAGCCCATTCGCCGTAATCGTGGCCTAATGCGTCGATATCTCTTGTCTGTGGTTTGCCGCAAACTGAGCAGGTGCTTGTTTCAACACCCTTTTCGGTGCAGGTGGCGGTAGTTGTTACCTTCCATTCGCCAAAGCTGTGATCAACGGGAGCTATGTTCTTGGTATCAATCGTTTTGCCGCATTCTTTACAAATGACTAAGATTTTACCGCCCTTTTCACAGTCGGAAATTTCGGTTTTGAAATCGGGGTTCTTATGGGAGCATTTAGCATCTATGGGAACAAAGGTTATTTCATTTTCTTTTGCATATTTTTCCGCATATGAATCGGTGTAGCCGTAGATCGTAAGATCGTCAAAGCAGCCGTCAAAAGTAAACGGATCTATTTGTTTGACGCTTTCGGGAATTATCACTGCTGTAAGGGATTTGCAGCCGTAAAATGCACTGTATCCTATCTTTGTCACACTGTCCGGTATTTCCGCTGACGTGAGGGAGGTACAGTCGGAAAATGCAAAGTCCCCTATCTCTGTTACACTGCCCAATATTTCCACTGATGTAAGGGATTTGCAGCCGTAAAATGCAAGGCCTTCTATCTTTTTTTAATTACCCGATATTGTCACCGATGTAAGGGAGGTGCAGTAGGAAAATACGCAGCTCCCCATCTCTGTTACGCTACTCGGTATTTCCACTGATGTAAGGGAAGTGCAGTCGGAAAACGTAATGTCTCCTATCATCTCCACTTTCTTCCCCTCAATCTCCGCAGGAATAACCACAAATTCTTTGTGCCGTTCATTCGATTGCAGCAGGTTACGGTTTCTGCGTTCCATCTGCCGAAACTCAATAAAGAATTGTTCAGAGACCTCTAATTCGTGACAGTCGCCTTGCCCGTACTTAAAGCTGATAAAATACCTTGTGCCGTTTTCCGCCGCTTCTTCCCGAAGCGTATATGTCTTAACTCGGTATGCCATTATGTTTTTCCTCCTGCGAAAAAATAGGGCAAAAGGTTTTTAACCTCTCACCCCATAGCCCGCAGGCGAATGTATTTTTCTTCCCTTACCGCTTAAAGGCTTTCAGCTTTTTCCGCAGGTGTCCCATCCTTGCGTAGACAGCCCCCGTTGTCAGACCGACAATCGGCGCAATCTCCTTTGTGGAATAGCCCTGCATTTTTAGGAGAACGATTTTCAGAGTGCGCCTGTCTACCGTAACCAATGCCAGGTACAGATTTTCATTTTCAATCTCGTCCAGCAAATCAGCCACCGTCCTAACCTCCGTTTGCTTCTCCCTGTCCGCCATTCCCTCAAGGTATTCCCCAATATCATTCAGATAGCGGTAGAAGCGTCTGGCGGCATTAAAATCCGCCCTGTCATAGATTCGGATTTTGTCGATGGTATCCTCATCAACACCGCACTTCCGTAAAATCCTTTCCTCAGCTTCTTTCCAGATACGCCATTTGCGTTCCTCTCGCCCGTGGTTATATGCCATTTCTTTTCCTCCACTCGGGATTTCCATAAATTCAAGATTGAGAGGGCAGTAAGAAAGCCCCCTCGATTTTCCAAAGGAAAAATCAAA
>CANEHP010000021.1 GCA_947427325.1 uncultured Clostridia bacterium
AAGATATTATTTTAATGTCTGAGAACATTTTATCTTTTTAAAGGTATCGAATTTTCCTTTGCAAAATTCATTCCTACAAAATAATAAAACACCATATTATAAATTGCCCAAAACAACAATTTACGCAAAATACGCAGGCAGCTTTGAAGCGTCACAAGGACTGTATTTGACAAGGATAGAAAAAATGAGGAATAAAAATATATTTAAGCTTTTTGGAGTAACACTTATTTTCACAATACTGTTTACCTCCTGCTCCGATAATGCTCCGATTTCTCCCGTTGACACACAAAATCCGAATACAGAATACATTCAGACTGTTGCTTCCTCAACAAAGAAGCCGTCAGATATCACAATTCCCGAGATCACAAAGCCCGATGACAACGATGTGCGTAACATTTTGAACAGTGTATCCGTTTCAAATAAAAACAGCTTTGTAAAATCTCCTGTGGAATTTTTCGTAAATAAAAGCAATGCCGTTTGTTCGCTGAATATCACATTTGAAAATTATATCGATATATACACCCTTCAGCACTGTATAGTCGATGTTAATATATCGGAGGGAAGCTACCGCTTCAGCGATAACGGAGTAAACGCCGACGGAACAATAAATTTGACGGCACAGCCCGACTTAATTATAACAGATGAAAGCGGCACATCGGAAAAGTATGCCATACAGCTTGAAAGAGAGGTTCTTGATTTGCCTGTGGTAAATATTTTTCTCGATGGGGGTGCAAATCAAAGCAGCATTGACCGAAATGAATATTCAAAAATGACCTTTTATATGGACTGTTCGGGTACGGCAGAATTTGAAAGCACACCGATAGTTACAGGCGGTATCAGAGGCAGGGGACACTCCACATGGAATTGGGAAAAAAAGCCCTACCGCATAAAGCTTGACCAAAAGGCGTCCCTTTTGGGATTGGATAAAAACAAGGATTGGATTTTGCTTGCTAACTATGCGGACAAGTCGCTGATAAGAAACTGCGTTGCCTATGATATGGGCAGAGAGCTTGGCAGTTTTGTATGGGACCCATCGCAATACCCTGTGGATTTATTTGTAAACGGCGAATATCAAGGAGTGTACACTTTAGGTGAGCAAAGGGAAATTGCCAAAAGCAGAATAGATATTTACGAAAGCGATACGGAAGCGGACAGAGGTTATCTTTTGGAATTAGGCGGAGCGTCCGACGAGCAGCTGGAAAATAAATACGGCTATTTTCACACAAATTTGGGGCTGGCAAATTTTGTGGCATTTGCAGATCCAAAGCCCGAAAAAATAACGGCAGAGCAGCAGCAGTTTATAATCGACTATGTGAACAAAGCGGAAAACGCCATTGTGTCAGGCGTGGGATATGAGGATTACATTGATGTAAAAAGCTTCTGCGATTGGATAATCATTCACGAGCTAACCTGCAACCTTGACAGCTGCTTCAGAAGAAGCTGCTATATGACAAAGGATAAGGGCGGAAAGCTTGAAATGGGTCCTATTTGGGATTTTGACCTTGCTTTTGGTAACTTTTTCGTGGATAATCCTTACTATAATACCTGGTTCACCATTGGCAGCGATCCTCCCAAAAAGGACGAAACCGAAAATACGGCTAAAACGGCTGATACAGTTGAAACGGCGGAAACGGCCGAGAAAGAACCCTATATAACAACTAATTGGTGCAATTATCTTATGTATAACGGCAGCTTTCGCAATACGATAAGAGAGCGGTGGTTTGAGGTTAGGGACCGTTTGGTGCAGAGGGCTGTTAAAAGCATTGATTATTACAGCGGAAAGGTCAAAAAGTCTCAGGCTGAAAACTTTAGGGTCTGGAATATTCTGGGCATAAATGTAGGCTATGAATCCTACAGCACCGCAGGCATTGCCGATTATGACGGTCAGATACAGTATTTAAAGAATTTTATCTATAATAGGGCTAAATGGATTGACAATAATATTTAAGAACTTGTTCTAAGGCAATATTTCGGCGCTGCTTTTAATAATCTGAACTTATTAAAACGTTATGTAATATATTCATTGTTTATGTCAAATAGTATTTTTAGGCAAACCCGAAGATTTGAAGGGCTGAAAAAATTCTACCATGCGAGGGTAACCTAGCACGGTAGAATTTTTTTCAGCCCCTTTAATAATATCAACTAATGATATCAAAAGAAAAGCTTTTATCGACAGCAATCTCTTTTAAGCTCAAAAGACTGGCAGTCGGTACAGGGGATAACGGTAGGATCATTTTCATGAGTTCCTACCTTTATGCGTTCAAGACTGCAATAGTTATCGCAGCAGCAGTGATGCTTGCAGTTATTTATGGTACATTCAATAGACTTGTTTGCAAATTCTGTTCCCATTGTATTTTCTCCTTATTAAAAGCTTTGACGGCGGTTCCGTCACTGTTATGTTGTGCTTTTTTAATATTAGTATGAATGGGAAATGTTGCCTTAAAGCCATTTTATGTTTTATAGAGTGTAATCTGTTTTACTCAATCCTTGACCTTTTTGGGAAGCGCATACTTTTGTGTAAAAGCGGTAAATTTTTCCAAAAAGAAGGCATCTTCCGTTTTTTTCAGTTCGTTTATGTATTCATGAGCCTCAAAGCTTCCCTCTTGAATTTGGATAATACATACCGCTATATTGGAGCAATGGTCGGCTATTCTTTCAAAGTTGGTTAACAAATCTTGTAAAACAAAGCCCGTATCTATTGTGCACTTGCCCTTCCTGAGCCGCTTAATATGGTGCTTCTTAAGCTCGTTGCGAAGATTGTCTATAACCTCCTCCAACGGCTCTACGGTTTTTGCCCCGGTAATATCCCCTGTCTCAAAGGCGTTGAATGCCAAATCCACTATTTCGGTAATTGCGGCAATATAAATTCGCAGCTCCTCCCTTGCCTTGTCGGAAAAGACGAGTTTTTTCGCATTGATTTCCTGAGCCGCCTCCAGCGTATTCACCGCATGGTCGGAAATACGTTCTATATCGCCGATACAGTGAAGCAAAAGGGATATTTCCTTGCTTTCCCTGTCGGTTATATCCTTGGAATTAAGCTTTACAAGGTATGAGCCTATCTTGTCCTCATACTCGTCAACACGGTTTTCGTTGAGGATAATTTCCTCGCCCTCCTGCTCGTTGTATTCGTACAGCATTTTTATTGCGTCATTTAAGGTCGACTGTGTAAGAGCCGCCATTTTTACCGACAGGTTGCGGCATTGGTCAATAGCAAAGGAAGGTGTGGAAAGAAAGCGCTCGTCCAAAACGGCATAGTCCTCGGTGTTGGTTTTTCCGTCACGAATCGTAAGCTTCGCCAGCTTCTCCAAAATCGAGGATATCGGCAGCAAAACAAGGCAGGTAGCCACATTAAACATTGTGTGAATTATTGCAATCCAAACGGGAGTTATGGCAACATCGGCAAAGGCAAAGTCAAAAATTGCGTCAAAGATATAGTAAAGCACTAAAAACAGCACTGTGCCTATTATATTAAAATAAAGGTGAATAAAAGCCGTTCTCTTTGCATTTTTGGTAGTTCCCGCACTTGAAATAAGCGCCGTTACGCAAGCTCCTATGTTTTGTCCCATAATAATCGGGATTGCGCTTCCGAAGGTGAGAGAGCCTGTGGAGGACAGCGCCTGCAAAATGCCCACAGAAGCCGACGAGCTTTGCATAACCGCTGTGACAAGAGCGCCGCAGATAATGCCCAATACAGGATTTGAGAACATGGTAAGAACCCTTGAAAAGTTGGGGTCGTCGGCTAAGGGAGCGATTGCGTCCTTCATAGTGCTCATACTCAGCATAAGCAAAGCAAAACCTATTAAAATGGTAGCAATATCCTGTTTTCTTCCCTTTTTGCCAAAAGTAAGAATAAGAACGGCAAACATTGCCAGAATCGGCGCAAATACGGTAGGATTTAAAAGCTGTATAAAGCTGTTTCCGCCGTCAATTCCCGTAAGAGAAAGAATCCAGGCGGTGACAGTGGTGCCGATATTCGCACCCATAATAACTCCCGTGGCTTGAGTAAGCTGCATAATTCCCGAGTTAACAAAGCCCACCGCCATAACGGTTGTGGCAGAGGAACATTGCAGCATTGCCGTTACAATAAGCCCTAAAAGAACGCCCTTGACCTTATTGCTGGTAAGCCGTTCCAAAATACCCTCTAATTTTCCTCCCGACATTCTTTCAAGACCTGTTCCCATTACCTTCATTCCGTAAAGGAACATAGCAAGTCCGCCAATAAAGGATATTATACTCAAAACAATTTCCATAAAACTTTTCCTTTTCCATAAAACAGTCTGTTCACTGTTTTATAAAGGCTAAAAACAAATTCCGTTGCTCATACAAAATCATTATATCAAATTATTTTAATATTGACAATAGAATTTTATTGAACTTATATCAGTGCAGGTAAAATTAGTGTAAAATATTATTTAACACTTTTTATTGCTTAAAATCAAAAAAGGATATATAAGCTGTTTTTAAAAAACACCGCTGAAAGTATTGGATTAGTACAACGCCACTCTGCCATAACCCTTTGAAATGCAAAAAAGCAGCGTTTTTTCACTTAAACCAATCAGTGAAAAAACGCTGCTGAACTTGAATGACTAAATTTGTGCCGTTAAAACAGCCCTATTGATTTCTCATTTAAACTGACATAATACCCACAGTTTAAAAAGGGATCAGTATCAATCATAGTATCAGCCCACATCTCCGCTGTTAACCAAATCGTAATACCTGCCCTTTTTCTCCATAAGCTCCTTATGATTTCCGCATTCCGCAATTCCCTTGTCGCTTATGAACATTATCTTGTCGCAGTTTCTTATGGTGGAAAGTCGGTGCGCAATGATAAAGCTGGTTCTTCCCTTTAACAGATGATCTATTCCTCTTTGTAAATACCGCTCGGTCTTAGCGTCTATAGACGAGGTTGCTTCGTCTAAAACAAGAATTTTCGGGTCAGCCAAAATAGTTCTTGCAAAGGAAATCAGCTGCTTTTGTCCCTGGGACAGCCCAGAACCTCTCTCGTTTACCTTTGTATAGTAGCCGTCGGGAAGTGCGCTTATAAACTCGTCCACTCCCACAATTTTTGCCGCTTCCTCCGCTTCCTTATCGGTAGCGTCAAGTCTGCCGTATTTTATGTTATCCATAATTGTGCCGCTGAAAATAAAGCTGTCCTGAAGCATTATACCCATCTGGCTTCTGAGAGAACGGAGAGTTACCCGGGAAATATCCACGCCGTCTATATCCACCTCGCCGCCGCTTAAATTATAAAAACGGCTGATAAGATTTACTATGGTGGTTTTTCCCGCTCCCGTAGGACCTACAAGGGCAATGCTTTCTCCTGCCTTTGCCTTAAAGCTTAAATTTTCAAGGACATTCGGTCCGGTTTCGTAAGCAAAGGTAACTTCCTTAAACTCCACATTTCCCTTTATAACAGGCATTTCCACAGCATCGGGCATATCGTCTACCGCAACGGTCTCGTCCATCGTTTCAAAGATACGCTCTAAATAAGCGACAGCATTTATAAAGGTATTCATAAGGTTGGAAAGGTTCAGCAAGGGCTGCCAGAATCTTGAAGCATAGCTGCACATTGCGACTATGTTACCGAGAGAAACCGCTCCCGTGCCGAACACAAGAAGCCCTGTTATATAAATCGCACCTCTCACCACAACTGCAATGGTATCTACCGTAGGCGCTACCAGGTTGCTGAATTTAACCGCTCTCATCCAGCTCTTGCGGTAATTATTCTGTAAACGGTCATATATTTCCGCATTCTCCCCTTCACGGGTAAAAAGCTGCGTTACCTTTGTTCCGACTATGCTTTCATGAGTGTAGGCGTTAAGGTTGCTACTTTTATTGCTGACCTGCTGCCAAGCTCTTCTCTGCTTATTTTTAATAATAAGCATTACAAGGGCAAAGACAGGAAGTCCGCATAAAATAACCAAGGCCAGCCGCCATGAAACAAAGAACATAAAAACGGTAATGAAAATCAAATTGAATATTTCGAGCACAAAATTTATAAGACCGTTGGTCATAAGGTCGGAAACGCTGTTTATATAGTTTATGATTCGAACAAGGATCTTGCCGTGCGGACGGCTGTCGTAATATTCAAAGGAAAGCCTTTGAAGGTGCTCGTACAAGTCCTTTCTTATATCATAGACAATATCCTGACCCACCTTAGTCATTATTCTTGAACGCATAACGGAAAAGGAAACGCTGACAACTATGGAAAGCAGCAGCAGTATTCCTAAGATCACCACTTCTTTTATGCTGCCCCCGGGAATTGACACATCAAGAGCATATTGTGTGATAAGAGGGGCAAAAAGACCGATAACCGCCGCCAATGCGCTTAAAAATAAAGCCAGAAAGATTTTTTTCTTATACCGTCCGCAATAAACCAGGGCTCTCTTTAAATGCCGTATGTCAAAGGGAGATTCAAGGGTTTCGTCCACATCGAATTTATTTCTTGCCATCTATAATCATTCCTTTCCTCTTGAGGAGCTTTTGTGTCGAGTTGTCTTTATACTAAATCTTAATAAAAATCAGACAAATCCACCGACCGGGGCGTCCCTGCTCTGTGTCAGCCCGACTTGAAATATCCGCATATTCCTGCGTCGGGACTTCCTTGATCAGGAACGCCCCACCCGCCGGCTTTGTCTTATTTTAATTAAGAATTAGTATTAATACTATTTCTCGACTAAAAATAAACAATCTTTGCGGTCTGATTTTCGCAGATCTTTGTCTATTTTTTGTCTATTTTTAGACGGGAATTAGTATGAGGCACAAAAGCAACGGGTTTGAAAGAACCCAATTTTTCAAGTTCTTTCAAACATCCGCCTCCTTAGCAACATTGCAGCTCGTACACCTCGCGGTAATAGCCCTCTCGTGCGATAAGCTCCTCGTGAGTTCCTATATCCGCTATTGTGCCGTTTTTCAGTATAACTATTTTATCCGCCTTTTTGGTTGATGAAATTCTTTGCGCTATTATAATTTTAGTGCAGGGGAAATCAAGGGTTTCAAGGCTGTGCTGTATGTGTTTTTCGGTTTCAAGATCCACAGCCGAGGTGGTATCGTCCAAAATCAGTATGGAGGGTTTAACCGCCAAGGCTCTCGCTAAGGCAATGCGCTGCTTTTGTCCTCCCGAAAGACCTACGCCTCTTTCACCCACTATAGTTTCATAGCCTTCGGAAAGCTTTCCGATAAAGTTATCTGCGTCTGCGCATTCGGCGCACTTAATCACTTCCTCTTCGGGCATATCGGTATTTCCGAAAGCGATATTTCCGTCTATGGTGTCCGAATAAAGCAAAACATCCTGAGTTGCAAAGCCTATTCCGTCTCTCAGCTGCTTCAGCTTCAGCATTCTCACATCCTCGCCGTCAACAAGCACCTGTCCCTTATCCACATCGTAAATTCTCGGGATAAGCTCGGTTAAGGTGGTTTTTCCCGAACCCGTTTCGCCCATTATAGCCACAGTTTCTCCCGCCTTGATGTCAAGGTTTATATCATGGAGAATGTTGGTATTTCCAAAATTAAAGGATACGTTTTTAAAGCTTATATCGCCCTTAATTCTGCCCTCAAGGTTCACTGCGTCCTCTCGGTCGGCAATTTTGGACTTTCCGTAATAAATCTCGATAATTTTATTGGCAGAGGCAGTGAACCGCTGAAAATCGTTGATAATAGTGCCGATATTTCTCATAGGGTTAGCCAATGTCCAGATAAGTCCCGCAAAGGCGGTAAATTCGCCCGCCGTGATCCGTCCGTTAATGACAAAAATACCGCAGACAATAAGCTGAACCACCTGCAAAGCCTGAGCCGTGATTTCGATAATGGGGTAAAACTCAAGCCAGGTTAAAGCGGCTTTTTTATTTGCGTCTGAATAAGCCTTGCTCTTTTTATCGAACTGCTCTATTTCGTAATCCTCTCTTGCAAAGGCTTTTACCACACGGTTTCCCGATATGTTTTCCTCCGCTGCCGTGTTAAGCTCGGAAAGTCTCTCACGCAGCGCAACATAAAGGGGCTTTACTTTTCTTTTAAAAACAAAGGTAATGCCGAAAATAACGGGGGTAAGAGCCAGCATACAAACCGCCACAAGAGGATCAAGAGAGAAAAAGTATATTACAGAAGCGGTAAACAGCACAATACTTTCCAAAACCGCCTTGATGATCCAGGAAAGGCTGTGGCGAACCCAGTCTATATCGCCGCTCATTCTTGTCATAATATCGCCGGTGCGGTAAACATTATAAAAGGAGGCGTCTTGCAGATTTATATTTTCGTAAAGTCTTTTGCGCACACGGTAGACAGTAGCCTGTGAAACGGTTTCGTACAGCATTGAAGCGCTGTACTGAACAATCGCTCTCAAAACGGTAAAGCCCACCATAGCCCCCACCATCCACAGCAAAAGCTCCGAGTGCTGTTCTACCATTTCAAGCGCATTGTCGGCGGTTATAAAGGTATCAACAATACGCTGGCTCATCATAGGGGTAATTATGTACATTGACTGGCAGCAGACCGAAAGTATCATTGCCAAAATATAACGCCCGGAATAACCCTTCATATTGCTCCATAGCCATCTGAACAGAAACATAGCAAGCTCCTTTCCAATGAATACAAGCTCTGAGTTGAATGCAAGCTTTAAGTTGAATGCAAGCTCTAAGTTGAATACAAGCTCTGAGTTGAATGCAAGCTCTAAGTTGAATGCAAGCTCTAAGTCAAAAATCCGCTTTAAAACAAGTTCTTAGTTCCTCTATTATAACAGATTTATTTTAAAGAGGAAGTGTTAATTTGCAACAATTTTCAAAAAATAATTACAGTTTTTTGTGCATCTTTATATGTTCCATTTAATTGACTATGTTTTAAGTATGTGTTAATATTTAAGGACTGAAAATCCAACAATAAGGAAGCTCTTTATGGATAAAAATATAAAGAAGATCTTTGCGGCAAGCTATATCGGATATATTGTTCAGGCTGTTGTGAACAATCTTGCCCCCTTGCTGTTTTTGATATTTGCAAAGGAATTTGACGTAGGTCCGGAAAAAATAACCCTGCTGATTACGGTAAATTTCGGAGTCCAGCTTACGGTGGATTTTGCCGCTTCAAAGCTGGTAAATAAAATCGGATATAAGCAGATGACCGTTGCCGCTCATATTTTTGCGGCGGCGGGTCTTGCGGGTATGGGGCTGCTGACCTTACTGCCTATGCCTTATTTATGGCTTTTGATTTCATCGGTAACCTATGCGGTAGGCGGCGGCTTAATTGAAGTTATGATAAGCCCTATCGTGGAGGCCTGCCCCACCGACAGCAAATCGGGAGCTATGAGCCTGCTGCACTCCTTTTACTGTTGGGGACAGGTGTTCACCGTGGTTATGTCCACTGTCTTTCTTTCGTTTTTCGGCGAGGATAATTGGAGAATTTTGGCTTTGATGTGGGCGGCAATACCTCTTGCAAACGCTGTATTTTTCAGCAGATTAAAGCTGTATCAGCTACAGCCTACGGGAAGTGAAACAGGACTGCGCAGTCTTTTCAGGATAAAGATATTTTGGCTTTTTGCCCTAATGATGGTCTGTGCCGGGGCAGCGGAGCTTGCTATGAGCCAATGGGCGTCTTCCTATGCCCAAAAGGCGTTGGGTATGAGCCTTGAAGTGGGCAACCTTGCAGGGCCTTGTCTTTTCGCTCTTTTTATGGGCGCTTCAAGAGCTGTTTACGCCAAATTCAGTGATAAAATAAATTTGCTTTCGGCGATAACGGTATGCTGCATATTGTGCATTATCGGCTACCTGCTGGCGAGCCTTTCCCCCGCAGCGGTCTTGGGCTTTGCGGGCTGCGGCCTGGCAGGCTTTTCCGTGGGGATAATGTGGCCCGGGATATTCAGTCTCGCAGGTGCAAAATGCAGGGAGGGCGGAACCGCAATGTTTGCCATGCTGGCTCTTGCAGGAGATTTGGGCTGTATGGGCGGACCTACCGTAACAGGCTTTGTTTCGGGAGCAAATGGCGGAGATTTAAAGCTCGGACTGCTTTTTGCGGTTATTTTTCCTTTGGTACTGGGAATTAGCGCCGCCGCCTTCAAAGGAAGGGAGAAAATAAAGAAAAGGTAACGGCAAGCTTCGTTTTACAAACAGTTGACAAAGCTTTTCGCCGTTGCTATAATATTTATAAGGCAGAAAGACCACGTTCCAATACTAATACTAATCCCTTTTAAAACTGTCGGATTAGTGTTTTGGGTGCAATCCCTTTTTAAACTGTGGGTATTACGTCAGTTTAAAAAGGGATTGGCATAAGTTCAAAAACCAACTCATTATAACTGTCGGAAAATTATAACTGTCGAAAAACAAAAAATCGGAGGGGCTTATGAAAAGAAAGGACTACATATCTTGGGAAGCATATTTTATGGGAGTCGCTCTGCTGTCCGCTCAGCGTAGCAAGGATAATTCCACGCAGGTAGGCGCTTGTATAGTCAACCGTGACAGAAAAATCCTTTCCGTAGGCTATAACGGTATGCCCATAGGCTGCTGCGACGATGATATGCCTTGGGGCAGAGAGGGAGAAATGCTTGAAACAAAATACGCTTACGTCTGCCATGCGGAGCTTAACGCAATTTTAAACAACGACGGCGGTTCTCTTAAGGGCACTACCGTTTACACCACCCTTTTCCCCTGCAACGAATGCGCAAAGGCAATTATTCAAAGCGGAATTAAGGAAGTCGTTTATTTGGAGGATAAGTATAAGGAGCAAGGCTCTACCATTGCCGCAAAAAAGATGTTCGATATGGCGGGAGTTAAGTATAGGCAGTATGAGCCTGTCGGAAGTGAGATTTTGCTTAGCTTGTAATTTTTTTAAACTCACACTTTATCGGGAAATTTCTTTGAATTTTCCCGATTTTTATTTTTTTCGCCAAACCTTACCGATTTTTCTGCGACTGATAACCGAAAGCTTTCAATCGAGGTGTTCATATGAACGGATTAACAAAAGAGAATTTAACGGAATATGCCGATTACCTGTTAAAAACAGCCTTATACAAAGCGGGAAATATACACGACGCCGAGGATTTGGTGCAGGATACCCTTTTGGCGGCGTTGGTTTATTTAGACAGCGGAAAAACCGTGGAACATCCCAAGGGCTGGCTTTCCTCGATTCTCGACCGCAGGTTTTACGACAGCATACGCAGAAAATACCGCAAGCCGACGGTATCAATGGACGTAATCGCCGAGCTTGCGGAGGAAATGCGGCTGTATGAAAATACGGAGAAATCCGAGGAAGCCGAAAATATACGCCGCTGTATTGCTATGTTAGGCAAAAACTACCGTGAAGTCATTGTAAGACACTATATGCGGGGCGAAAGCGTGAAGGATATCGCAAAAACGCTGGGCATTCCCGAAAATACGGTAAAATCAAGGCTTTACACAGGGAGAGCGCATATCAGAAAGGAATTGGAAATGGAAAATTACGCAAAGCAGAGCTATCAGCCCGAAACCTTATGGATAGGCTGCACCGGGCAGACCGGAATAAACGATGAACCTTATTCCCTTGTGAAGAATGACAAAATAAAAATGAATCTGCTTATTTTAGCTTACGAAAAACCTCTTACCGTAACCGAGCTGGCAGGAGCTATCGGCATTCCCGCCGCCTATGTTGAGCCTATTGTTGACGAATTGGTAAAGGGTGAGCTTATGGTACGTAAGGGCGATAAGGTTTATACCGATTTTATCATCTATACCGAAAAGGACAGGCTTGAATATTTAGACAGGCAGCTTAAAATCGCCAAAGATAATTACAGAGAGATATGGGAGATTGTGGAAAACGGCTTAGAGGAGCTGAGACGGCAGGATTTCTATAATGCGCAAAGACCTTCGGCAAGGCTTAAATTGGAGAGTCATTTTGTGATAAGAACGGTTCAGATGTCAGTGCATAATGTAAGAAGCGAAGCTTACGGCGGCGACGAACCGTTTTCCGAATACCGTCAGCGTCCAAACGGCGGAAAATGGTACGCTATCGGCAACCTTTATTCCGACAGCTACGAAAATGCAAAATCACGCTGTTTACCTTATGGAATAAACGGAGAATGGGGCAGCGGTATTGAAGATTTTCTTGACACAAGATATCTTTCGCTTACAGAATACGATACCGTACTGTGCCATGCCCACGACCTTTATAACATCAAGGGCGGCAAGGAAAGCGCAATTAAAATGCTTTATTCACTCTATTGCGGCAATGAGGACGCATTTTCCGCCACCGATAAAGCCTGTATTGACAATATCGGCAAATTTATTGAAGCAGGCTTTTTGTCAAAGGATTCAGGCGGAAGGCTGATTTGCGAGGTGCCTGTTATTTCGGCTGAGGAAAGGGAAATACACTACGGATTAACAAAAAAGTATTCCTCAAAAATATCCGAAAAGTTCCATGACGCCTTTATTAGCCTTATGGATAAGCCCTTGACAATACCCAACCATGTTAAATCTTATCTTAAATGGCAGAGATATACGCTGTGCTGCGAGTATCTGCAATGGCAGAGATATACGCTGTGCTGCGAGTATCTGCCTATGGCTGTTGTGCTGGCGGCTAAGGAAGAGGGAGTTTACGGCAATACCGAAGCTGCGGTTTATATGAGTTATGAAAAGTGAAAATTTGTTTTAGGTAAATAATGAGGGCGGCATTTTGCCGCCCCTTCATTTATAAATCAAACAAAATTCCTCAGCAGTTTTCCGCCAAAGTCTTAAGCTCCTTATCGCTGAAATAATACTTTTTGCCGCAGAACTGACAGCATATCTCGGTTTTTTCCTCCGACTCCTCAGCTAACCGAACAAGCTCCTTTTTACCCAGGCTGATTAACATTCTTTCGGTGCGCTCACGGCTGCACCTGCACTTATATCCGCATTCCCAGCTGTCCAATATTTCGCCCTGCAAGCCCTCCAATCCCATCAAGGCAATTTCCTCGGCGGTTTTTCCTTCGGAAAGAAGAGCGGTTACGCTTTGCATATTCTTAATGTTCTTCTCAATAAAATCAATAGCCGCCTCGTTTACGGGAGGAACAAGCTGAATTATATACCCTCCCGCCGCCTTAACCGAGTGATCACGGTCAACCAGCACTCCCAAAGCGCAAACGGTTGGTATCTGTTCGCTTACTGCATAATATGCGGTTATATCCTCGGCAATTTCTCCGCTGACAATGGGAGATTGGGTAGCATAAGGCTCTTTCAGCCCCAAATCTCTTATAACCGCCAAAAAACCGTCATTGCCCACAAATCCGCTTACGTCAAGCTTGCCGTTTTCCTTTAAAGGCAGATCCGCCTGCGGATTATCGCAGCAGCAGCGCACATTTCCCATATAGTCGGAAACGCAAAGCACCGTACCGCCGACTCCGCCGCCGTTTATCCTTAGAGTCAGGGCGTCGTCCTCGCCCTTCATCAACGCTCCCATAAGCGCTCCCGCCGCCGCCAGTCTTCCCATAGCCGCCGTTGCTACAGGTGAAGGTCGATGTATTCTTACTATTTCATTGCAAATATCCTTTGCGTCCACCGAGCTGCACAAAACGCTTCCGTCGGCGGATAAAGCTCTTACCAGTTTACCCATCTTTTCTCCTTTTAAGGCGTATTAAGGTGTAAGTTCCCTTTGCCTTGCCGTCCTTATCCCTTTTTAATTACCGTTCACGCAATAAACGGAAATCTGCGCACCATTCCTATAAGAACAAGTTCTTATTTGAACACGCTCTAATCTCTTTTTTCCGTAAAGCCGTCAAAGATAATTCCGAAATCAAGTCTCACTTCCCTGCGTTCGATGTCGTTATTGGTGTAACAGCAGCTGTCAAAACCAATTAGTTCAAAACCCTCGTGCATATAAAAACCTATTGCATTTGCATTGCAGGACTGGGTTTCGAGAATCAGGGCGCGCCGCCCTTCCTCCGCAGCCTGCCGCTTTGCAATTTCCATAAGGCGGTGTCCTATGCCTTGATGTCTGATCCTTTCATGCACCCAAAGCTCCGTAACCATTAAGCGGTTGCTCCATTCCTCGGGGCAAGTCTCTATACAGGCGACAATACTGTCCTTATTATTGTTTGTTTCAACAATACCCCATGCCTGAGCCTTTTTAAAGTACTCCTTATAAAGACTTGCCGGAATCGTATGTTTAAAGGGAGGGTCGGCTTTCTTTTTTATCAGGCTTACTATATACCCGCCGGACTGCTTTTCTGTACGAACATCATAAAATTCGTAAGACTCTACTACCATATTGATTGGAGTACCCTTCCACTTTTCCTTTGGCAAAGGAACTATTTCATATTCAATCTCCATACTGCTCCTCCCGCATAACTGCAAATCAAAAATTTTCCCCCGCATACTATATATGAAAAACTCAACTACATTTTATTGTTTTTCAGCGACTATTATAAATTTATCGGAGTTTTCCTCCAATTCCTCACCTGTAAGATATTCCGAACATTCTAAAAGAGTAAATCCCGATTTGATCAGCATTTCCGAAATTTTCTCAACAGGCGGCGCAATTTCAAAAAGAGAATCGGCGCTTCTTTTATAAAGCCCGTTTTTCTGCCTTTCAAAAAAGTCCAAAAACATATTCACTCGGTTAAAGGGATCGCCCTCCGTCCGTTCATTCTCCCAAACGCAGTACAAGCCCTCCTCGTCATAGTCAAAGGTATAGGAATTGTTCCCTAAAACATTCAGATGCTTGTAGGGCGTGTTCATATCTGCGGCAAAAATACCGCCCTTGCTTAAAGCCTTATAAACGCTGTCAAAGGCTTGCTCTATTGACTCTTCACCGTCAAGATGATTTATGCTGTCTAATGTGGCTATACAGATATTAAAACAGCCGTCAAAGGGCAGCGCTTTCATATCGCATTTAACCCACTTTATTCTATCCGACTTTTTTGAAGCGGAGGCAAGCATATTTTCGGAAAAATCACAGCCTGTTATATCCGAAAAGCCTAACCTTTCCATACGCACCGTAAGATTTCCCGTACCGCAGCCTATGTCCAGCAAAGGACCTGTTTTATCGCTGTATTTGCGCAAGATCCCGCTGTAATAAAAGGCAATGTGGTTATAATCAACATTGTCTGTCAAAATATCATAGTATTTTGCAAAATCCTTGTAGCTCACCGATAAAACCCCTTATTTAAGCTCCTCGGGCGACATTCTGTCAAATACGAGGTTGTAACCGCTGTTTCCGTAGTTAAGAGTGCGGTTTACACGGCTTATAGTGGCAGTTGACGCTCCCGTTTCGGACACGATGGAGGTATAGATCTTCTTTTCGGAAAGCAGCTTTGCAACTCTTAAACGCTGAGTTATTGAAATAAGCTCCTGCATGGTGCAAAGATCCTTAAAAAATCTGTCGCATTCTTCGGAGCTTTTCAGCTTTAAAACCGCATTGTACAGAAATTCAAAATCCTCGGTTTTTTCCTTTTCGTTGATGTTCATTAACATTTCCTCGCTTTCATTCACTTCCTGTTTCTCGAAACATTTCCCCGAAAATACTTTTGCGGTTGAGATCACCCTATTATGATAGCAAAATAAAGCGTAAAAGTCAATAGCTTTCAGCAACAAGGTTCTACTACAAAAATCATAATGGATTTATCAACAGCATTTTCGCTTTGCGGCGGGGAATTTTTTATTTTATTTAATACTAATTCTTGACTGAAAGTAGACAATCTTTGCGGTCTGATTTTCGCAATACTGCGTTGTCGTCCTTGCAAGGCGTCAGCCTTGCGGCGTCCTCCGCCTTGTCTTGCAAAAATCATCCACGCAAATCTTTTGTCTACTTTCAATCAAGAATTAGTATAAATTGCTTTGAAAACTGTCTTTCCCGTCTTGCGACGGGGCGCGCTCTCGCGAAGCTTAGGGTGACAGGGAGCAAACTTTGTCGGTGCCGCATCCTTGCGGCACTTTGGGTTTGCTCCCGACGACATCCTGTCGTCCCAGGGGAGAGGGGGGGAACTGCAAACCCGTCAAAGCGGGGATTTTCCCCCTCCCTTGTGTTTGCCTTTGGGCGGCGGCGTCCGTGCCGCCGCTTTGTAGCAAACACTTTCACGTCCTTGTGAACCCTTTAGGTTTCACCCTAAGCAATGCTAACAACTTAAGCAAATCACCAAAAAATCAAATAGAATATTTAGGACAAAATACCTTGCGCTGATGAGAATGGATAGGACGAGGAGTCGGTCGTCCCTTGATAACCGGAACAGGCTGTTTCATAGAGAGGAATATCAGCTCCCTGCAAATATCAAGAGCTTTTCTTTTGAATAACAGCATAGATGAAAGGCGATATTTTAAATATCCGATCTTTAAATTCACATTAGCGTGATAACGATATTTGCAGCCTGCTTTGGTCGACGCTAATTTTCTTTCCACTGTAGCAGACATTGCGGCAATACAGTTTAATATAAACATCATAGCATAATATTCTTGTAAAACGGCAACTAAGGGACGGCGATTATCTCGCCGTTTACCTTTGCAATGCGTTCGGGATATTTGAATTTCTCCTTGTATTTCTCCGCAAGGTTCTTCGGCAAACTCTGAAAGTTTTCCGATTCGATAGGTGCATAAGCGATAAAGAACTGACCGAAAATGATGTCCAGCATTTCACGGGAGTTCTCTTTCATATAGCACTTTTCAATCTTCCAACCGTTCTCGCCGCCGTGTTCGGCAGACATATATCCGTCCAAACGCAGGCAGGGATCAGTCCCGTCAAGGCAGGAAGCATAGATGGAATAACCGCCCATACCGGACTGAAACGCTTTGTTGTTTGAGCTGATTACATAGGTTCTGGACTCCTCGCTGTACGGTTTATCGAAGCTGTCCTCGGAAAAAACGACATACCCGGTGAGATGTTCCTTGCGGTTGTTCTCGGCTTCTCGGAAGCGTTTCGTCATTTCCTGATAGCTCATTTCCACCGTTTCCGGCTCGGCATAAACGGCACGGTTTGGCAGCATACCGTTCATCTTGCTTTCATCGTTACAGATGATTGCGGCCTCGTCCTCAAAGGGCATATATTCTTCAATATCGCCGCCGACAATTTTCTGCATTGCCTCAAGGTTGTCCTCAATTTCAATCATCTTCGGGTACTTGTTCGGCTCAACAAGCAGTACGGAAATCATATTTTTCTTTTCCGTATCCGTAAAAGTCCTGCCGAGCTGACAGTCCTTCGGCTCAAAATCAATGGGCTTAAAGCCGATACTGTCGCAGAAATAAAAGCAATGCGGGTGCATCGGATCTTCCATAACTTCCACCACATCGGACACCGAAAGCGAACGATCTTTGTACCCTTCGGGGTGGTTCAGATTAAACATCTGATACACATCTTCGAGGGTTTGACAGTCCACCTCGCCGTCAAAAACCTTATCGTAGATTTTGAAATCGACCGATTGACTGCCTTGTAGCTTTTCCAAAAGCTCGTATCTCATAAAGGCGACATTGTTGGTGTCACGCTTCATATTAACCTGATAAATTCGTATATTCATCGTTCAAAACTCCTTTGCTTTGATTTGTAAATTCCTAATTTCATACAAAGAAAGTCATTGAAGTCCTTGCCGAATTTCGGTGGACTGTCAATGACTTCATAGCGGTCGGACAAAATGATTTGAAGCGCCTGCGTCGCTTTTCTTCCGACCTCATCATTATCAAAGTGAAGCACGATCCGCTTGATTTCCGGGTGACTTTTTAAGAACCCTTCCACCGCTGCGGGGACTTTGCTTTCTTCGATTTTTTCTCTCGGTGCGTAAACACCGGCAAGGGAAACAAGGTTTTCTTTTCTCCAATTACCTCCGTTCATTTTGATCAAGGTCGCATAGGAAAGAGCGTCAATCGCACATTCAAACAGGTGGACTTCCGAATTGTTTGAGCCTTCAAGACGGAAAGAATAGTGCTTGTCACTTCCCGATGCGTCACCCATAAGTCTTGATTTGTTGGTGGTTCGGTAGGCGGCATAGCGTGGCGTTCCTTCCTCGTCTTTACCTACAAACACAGCATTGTGATATGGCAGGCTCTCAAAAATCAGCCCCTTTTGTATGCAGTGCGTGATGATTTCGTAGTCGATACCCCTGCCGAAAAGATACTCTGTAATCCTATCTGTGGAAGCACTTTTAGGGGACAGTTTGAGTTCTTTTGGCGTTTCTTTTTTGGGAGTGCAGTAATCGGTCGGAAGTGCAACCTTGCAGCCCATAATCGTTTCTACGGCTTCAAGAAAGGAAAGACCTTTGACCTTTACAAGATAATCGAGGGCAGAATTGCCCCCGATACCTCTTGACCACCACATCCATTTGCCGTTGGAAATCTTCAAGCTATCGTGGGTACGAGTAGTGTAGGTGTTACCGGAAAAGCGTACAAGCTCATTCGGCTCATAGGCTCTCAGGTAAGTGAGTAAGTCCATCCGCCTTGCTTCCGTAATAACCTCCGGCGCAATATACGGCACTTACTTCACCTGCTTTCACGCTGTTTTTCTCTGCGCTCTTTTACAACATCTTTTGCAGTATTGTCAATCGAGTCACGCAGCATAGCTGTCTCGGATACATCCGATTTGAGCCAGTCCTGATACGCTCTGTCCAGCGGATATTTTTCAAGATACAACGCCTTTGCTTCTTTCTGATCACGCTGACTTTCCTCCAAAATGCAAAGAATGTTTTCCTTTATGACTTTCTCATAAGCTCTCTCAATGACCTGTTCACTCGGCAATTCTTTCAGCTCGGCAATCAGATCATCGTATTCTTTCTGCGCCTTTTCATAGAGCAGATCGTTATAATCGGTTTCATTCATCGTGAAACACCTCCTTTTTGAAATAGAAAAAGCCGCCTGATTTCATTTAGAAAACCAAGCGGCTAAATACGGTTTCAGATATTATCTTGTCGGTTCGTCTTTGTGTTTTGACTTTCTGCGGGACGGAATTGAAAGCAATTCCCGTACACGCTCGCTTATTTGTTTCTCGATTGCCGTCAGTCTTTCTTCGGGAAGATTAAGTGACGGATGGCGCTTAAATCGGAAACCAATCAACCGGCGAAGCTGTGCTTTTTGCTTTGAACCCATAACCTCTTTACAGATTTCTTCATAGGAGATTCTGTACGGATTGGAACGGGTTTTTGCATACTCTTTCAGATTTTTGAAATCATCGGGCATTGCAAAATTAAACAGGGATAAGCCATTATCAAAGATAGGGGCGGGAGATATAATCTGTCCCGTGTGATTATCCCGCAGTACGCCGAAATTACCAAAGTGCCGATCTTCGTTGTATATCACGGAGTCAAACACAAGCATACTGCAAAGC
>CANEHP010000022.1 GCA_947427325.1 uncultured Clostridia bacterium
GGTATCGAATTTTGCAAAGCAAAATTCTCTTCTTATGATATAATAACCTCAGACTACCTAAAGAGGAAGATGTTATTTTGATGTCTGAGAACATTTTATCTTTTTATAGGTATCGAATTTTGCAAAGCAAAATTCTCCATTTATTATAATAAATATAAATATAATAAAATTTAAAGCTAAGGGAAGAAAACGCTATGTACCGCTGTCATTTAAACATATACTTGATTGGCTCTCAGTTGGATTCCTTTGAAATTTTAAAAGGAATGTCTCCTCTTGAAAATTTCACTCATACTTTTTTTCAGTCTCCCTCTCCCGAAAGGGATTTGACTGAAAAGGCAGACGCAGTTTTTCTGTGGCTTGAAAAGGAAAATGATTTAAGGACGGTTTTATCTTATAAAAAGAAAAGTACCGCCCTTGTTGTTATATCCGAGGCAAACAAAAAAGACGGTTTGTTATCCTGTTCGGACCGCCTTGACGACGTATGGGTTCTTCCTTTATCCCGTGATGAACTGAAATTTCGCTTTTTGACGTGGCAAAAGCATCAAAAGCTGGATAAGGATTATTGGGAATCTCAAAACTTCCTGGAAACAACCATTAACAGCGTTCCGAACCTTATATGGTATAAAAGCAAAGAGGGCTTGCACCTCAAGGTAAACGACAGCTTTTGCAAAACCGTAAATAAATCCAAAGAACAGGTCGAGGGCAAAGATCATTTTTATATTTGGGACGTAGATCCCGACGATCCCAACAACAACGCAGAGGACTGCGCAAAATCCGATATGCTTGTTATGGAAAAAGGAGCGACCTGCAGTTCGGAGGAAATCGTTCAATCGGGCAGCGAAAAAAAGCTGCTTACCACCTACAAGTCTCCGCTTTACGACATCGACGGCAGCGTTATGGGTACGGTAGGCGTGGCCATAGACATAACCAAGGAGCGCCTCTACGAGCAAACAATCATTGAAAAAAACAATACCCTGGAAAGCCTGTTTGCCACAATAGACTGCGGCGTGATTTGCCATACCGTAAAGGATTCAAGAATACTAAGCATTAACCATGCCGCCCTGGAGCTTTTGGGCTACCGCAATTTAGACGAGCTTGCGGACGACGGCTTTAATGTAATCGCCCCTACGGTTATGGACGAGGATAAATTAAAGCTCAAGGAAGTAATAAAATCCCTAAAAAATATCGGCGACAGTGTAAACACCGAATACCGAGTACAGCACAAGGACGGTAAAATCATTCATATAATGGGCAGCATTAAGCTGCTGGAGGAAAACGGCGAGCAGGTCTATCAGCGCTTTTTGGTGGACTGCACCTCACAGCGCATTCAGGAAAGCAACGAGCGTGAGGCATTGAAAAAATATAACGCTAATCTGATGCAGGCGCTGACCGTTGATTACAATTTGGTTTGCTGTATTGATTTGGATACGGGAAACGGATATTCCATAAGAGCGGAGGACTGCGCTCTCGGTATTATCGGAGATTACTTTTCGGGCAATATAAATTGGGAACAATCCATGTCCCATTACATAGAATCATGCGTTTATTCCGAGGACCGTGAGATTTTGAGAAAAGCGGTTTCGCTGGACAATCTGAGAAAGGATTTGGAAAGCAGCAACACCACAACGGTAAACTTCCGCACCGTATGCTTCGGGGATATGCGGTATTTTCAAATGAAAGCCGTTCGTGCAGGCGAATGGGGCAGCGGAGTTGTTCTTGGATTTCGCAATATCGACAGAGAAAAGCACGATGAAATGGAACAGAAAAGAATATTGGAAGAAGCGCTTATGCAGGCAAACCGTGCCAATAAGGCAAAAAGCGTGTTCCTGTCCAATATGTCCCATGATATACGCACTCCCATGAACGCCATAGTGGGCTTTACAGCTTTGGCAATGACCCATCTTGAGAAAAAAGAGCTTGTGGAGGATTATCTTCAAAAGATAATGACCTCGGGAAATCACCTGCTTAGTCTTATTAACGACATTCTTGATATGAGCCGAATCGAAAGCGGAAAAATGCACCTTGATGAAAAGCCCTGCAGCCTTTCGGAGGTAATTCACGGACTGCGCAATATTATTCAGGCGGATGTAAACTCAAAGCAGCTTGATTTATTTATGGATACCGTAGGCATAATCGACGAGGAGGTCATCTGCGATAAATTAAGACTTAATCAGGTGCTGCTGAACCTTTTAAGCAATGCGGTAAAATATACTCCCGCCGGCGGCGTGGTAAGCCTCAGAGTTATTGAAAAGCCTTTTCCCGACGAGAACAAGGCAAATTATCGGTTCATTATAAAGGACACGGGAATAGGAATGAGCGGGGAGTTTATTTCCCGTATCTTTGAGCCCTTCGAAAGAGAGAGAAACTCTACCATAAGCCGCACACAAGGCACGGGACTGGGTATGGCCATCACAAAAAACATAGTGGATATGATGAACGGCACTATTGAGGTTAAGAGCAGGCAGAACGAGGGCACGGAGGTAACGGTCTCCTTTGATTTCTCCATAGATACCGACGCCAGGAAACCCCGGCCTATACCTAAGCTTCAGGGCTGCCGTGCTTTGGTGGTAGACGACGATTTTAACACCTGCGACAGCGTTTCATTGATGCTTCAGCAGCTGGGTATGCGGGCAGAGTGGACCTTATCGGGCAAGGAAGCGGTTTTGCGCACCAAGCAGGCAGTTTCGAGAAAGGATAATTATCAGGTATACATAATAGACTGGCTTCTGCCCGATATGAACGGTGTAGAGGTGATCCGCCGAATCCGAAAGGAAACGGAGGAGAATGTGCCTATAATCATACTCACCGCTTATGACTGGTCGGATATAGAGGAGGAAGCAAAAGAAGCGGGAGCAACCGCCTTTTGCGCAAAGCCGCTGTTTTTCTCGGAGCTGAGTCAGACCCTTAACGAAATCATCTCTCCCGAAACCTGTGATAAAAGCGTAAAGCACAATATAGACCATAAGTGCCGTGCGGGCAGACTGCTGCTGGCTGAAGATGTGGAGCTTAATCAGGAAATTGCCGTGGCTATTCTGTCCGAGGCAGGCTTTACCGTCGATGTGGCGGAAAACGGACAAATTGCCGTAGATATGCTTAAGGCGTCAGAGCCGAATTATTATCAGGCGGTGCTTATGGATATACAAATGCCTGTAATGGACGGCTACACCGCTGCAAGGGCAATAAGAAGCCTTGACAACAAGGCTCTTTCAAAAGTCCCCATAATTGCAATGTCCGCCAATGCTTTTGAGGAGGATAAGCAGGAGGCAATACAAAGCGGTATGAACGAACATATTGCTAAGCCTGTTAATATTGAAGTTTTGTTTAAGACCTTGGACGAGATTTTATACTAAGGGCTATCCGATAAGTCGCAATTTGCGCAATTTCTACTAACTGCGGACGCTTTCTGCGTCAAAAATACTCGAAATACCCTCGTATTTCTCCGTTTTTTTCTTTGAAATCGCCACGCATTTAGCGAAATTGTACAAAATTGCTTATACTAATTCTTGACTGAAAGTAGACAATCTTTGCGGTCTGATTTTCGCAATACTGCGTTGTCGTCCTTGCAAGGCGTCAGCCTTGCGGCGTCCTCCGCCTTGTCTTGCAAAAATCATCCTCGCAAATCTTTTGTCTACTTTCAATCAAGAATTAGTATTAGTTTTCAAATACGCCCTAATTCTCGTATAAAAACAGACAAAGATTTGCGAAAATCAAACCGCAAGGATTGTTTTTTTAGTCGAAAGTCAGCAGAAAATCAGCATTAGATTAGAGATAAAATTAACGGACTGTAAAAAATTGACAGTCTACAGTTGAAAGCTGACAGTTGAGGTGTGGGCTTCGCCGACAGATTTGAAATTTTACGTTTTTGCCGATATTTCAAGCCGTTCCTCAACCGTAAGCCGTAAACCGTAAGCTGTCAATTTTTTTAAATTCCTGCCGTCAGAACGGCAGCGCCGAATTTTCGCAGCTCTCAAAAGCGCCGGGATAGCTCTTTTTATTGACAGTATTATTTGTCCTGACCATAATAAGCATTCTTCCCGTGCTTGCGCAAATAGTGCTTATCCAAAAGCTCTCCCTGCATGGCCGAAGCATTGGGGTTAAGGGTAAGAGCGTGGTAATTCATAAATGCCACTTCCTCTAAAACAACCGCATTATGAACCGCTTCAAAAGGATCCTGTCCCCAAGCGAAGGGACCGTGGCTTTTAACCAGAACTGCCGGAACGGACATGGGGTCCGTACCCTTGAAGCTCTCTATTATAACCGTTCCTGTTTCCTTTTCATATTCGCCCTTTATTTCGCCCTCGGTCATTGCTCTTGTGCAGGGGATTTCGCCGTAAAAATAGTCTCCCTGCGTTGTTCCCATAGGAATTATGCCCTTTCCCGCCTGCGCAAAGGAGGTCGCCCAGCGGCTGTGGGTATGCACTATTCCGCCTGCTCCCGCAAAAGCCTTGTACAGCTCGATATGGGTGGGGGTGTCGCTGGAGGGCTTGTATTTTCCCTCAGCCTTTTTCCCTGTTTCAAGATCCACAACCACCATATCCTCTGCGGTCATTTCCTCATATTCAACTCCCGAAGGCTTGATTACCATCAAGCCCTTTTCTCTGTCAATTCCCGAAACATTGCCCCAGGTAAATGTTACCAAACCGTATTTGGGGAGCATCAGGTTGGCTTTTAGTACTTTTTCCTTTAATTCTTCTAACATAACCGTATCCTTTCCGAAATTCGTGTTTTCAAAAAATGTTTTTTATACTAATTCCAATGTAAAAACGTTTTTAAATTACAGACTGTCAACAGCCTCCAAGCCCCTCTTATATCTTTCCATATATTCTTCAAAGCCCGAAGCGCCCTCTGCTGTGGGCGAAACCTTTCTTGACTTCATATCCTTAAACACCTTTTCGTCAAGAAAATCCGCCAGCTGCATTTTTCCGCCCTCCGAAACATATGCCGCCAAAATTGCCATACCCCATGCGCCGCCTTCTCCTGCGGTTTCCATAAGAGTAACGGGAGTGTTGATTCCGTCGGCAAGAAGCTGCTCCGCTGCGTTCTGCACCTTAAAAAGACCGCCGTGCGCCGCTAATTTATCCAGCCTTACATTTTCCTCCTTAAAAAGAATATCCATTCCCATTTTAAGCGCCGCCAGGGACGCCGTAAGCTCTGCACGGAAGAAATTGGCAAGGTTAAAGCTGCTGTCTGCGCTGCGATAATACAAAGGCTTTCCCTTTTCAACATTTGCCACAGGCTCGGCGGAAATAAAGTTGTAGGCTACAACTCCGCCGCAGTCCCTGTCGCCCTTCTCCATTGCATTTTGATATAATTTTTGGTACAATTCCGAAGCGCTCATCTCAACTCCCGCAAGAGAACAAAATTCGGCAAAGACATTGACCCATGCGTCCAGCTCGCCGCAGCAGTTGTTGCAGTGAACCATGGCAACGGGACTTTTGCTTGGCGTCGCCACCACGTCTATTTGAGGGTAAACCTTTGATAAAGGCTTTTCCAAAACTGCCATAGAAAAAACAGAGGTGCCTGCCGAAACGTTTGCCGTTCTTTCCCTGACCGCATTTGTGGCAACCATTCCCGTGCCTGCGTCTCCCTCGGGGGCGCAGAAAGGAACGCCCGCTTTTAAATCTCCCTCGGGATCAAGGAACAGCGCACCTTTTTCCGTAAGCTGTCCGCATACTTCATTGCAGTCTGTAATTACAGGCAGCACATCGTTAATATGCCAAGGCAAATTATACTTTTGGGTAAGCCCGGAAAACTTTTCAAGCATTTCGCCGCAATAGCCCGACTTATCCACGGGAAACATTCCGCTTGCCTCTCCGAAGCCTGCGGATTTAACCCCTGTTAAAAGATAATGTACATATACCGCAAGGGTAGTTATATATGAGATATCCCTTATATGAGGCTCATTATCGATAACAGCCTGATACAGGTGCGCTATGCTCCACCGCTGCGGGATATTAAAGCCAAAAAGCTCGGTAAGCTCATCCGCCGCCTTAGCAGTGGTGGTATTTCTCCAGGTGCGGAAGGGTACAAGCAGACTGCCTTCACGGTCAAAGGGCATATAGCCGTGCATCATTCCCGAAATTCCCATCGCCTTAAAGGAGGTGAGAGTTACGCCGTACTGCTCTTTGACATTTTTCTTTAAATCGGCGTAGCAGTCTTGAAGTCCTTTATGAATATCATCAAGGGAATAAGTCCAATAGCCGTTTTGAAAGCGGTTTTCCCACTTATGGCTTCCCATAGCGGCAGTATTGAACTTATCGTCAATCATCACCGCTTTAATTCGTGTAGAACCTAACTCTATTCCCAAAAAGCACTGTCCCTTAGAAATCTTCTCTGTAATGGTCATAATATAACTTCTCCTGTTTTTTTGATTATAATACTATTCTCCAATTTAAATATGAACTTTGTCCGCATTTTATCCGAGAATTGTATGAACGAAAATCCTATGTCCCCGGTCTTTTGCCGCAAGCAAAAGCAGCAGCCTGTCAGGCGGCAGGAAATACATAGCGCTTCGGCGGGGAAGCAAGCCTGCCAAAAAATGCGCTAATCAGCTTAATTTCCAAATATCCCTGTTATACTCCTCAATAGTTCTGTCGGAGGAAAAGAAACCTGCCATAGCGATATTAACAAGCATCTTATCCGCCCATTCCAAGCGGTTTTCGTAATCCGCAAGAGCCTTTTCCTTGGTTTGGACATAAGCCTTGAAATCGGGGAAGGTCATAAACCAATCCTTGCCGATAAGCTCGCGGGAAAGCCTTTCAAGCATAGTCTTGTCTCCCACCTTAAGAACCTCTTCGCTTGTAATAAAGTCAACGGCTTCCTTAATATCCGCATCCTGCTCGTAGTAATCCCTTGCCGAATAGCTTGCCTTTTTGTAACGGTCAACCACCACATCGCTGCTGTCGCCGAACACGTAAATATTATCATCGCCCACAAGCTGATGGATTTCCACATTTGCCCCGTCCTCTGTTCCGAGAGTTACCGCACCGTTAAGCATAAACTTCATATTCCCCGTACCGCTGGCCTCCTTTGACGCAAGGGAAATCTGTTCCGAAATATCACAGGCGGGAATAAGCCTTTCGGCTAAGGTTACATTGTAATTTTCCACCATAATTACCTTCAGATATTGGTTTACCTGCGGGTCGTTGTTGATAATCTCACTAAGGCACAAAATAAGGTGAATAATATCCTGCGCTATGATATAAGCGGGGGCTGCCTTTGCGCCGAAAATGCAGGTAATAGGCGTGGAGGGCTTTTTCCCCGCCTTTATCTCAAGATATTTGTGTATAATATACAGAGCGTTAAGCTGCTGCCTTTTGTATTCGTGCAAGCGCTTTATCTGAATATCAAAAATCGACGCCTGATCCACGGAAATATTTTGTACCTTCTTTAAATAGCCGCAAAGCTCCTTCTTTTTATCCTGCTTAATATGCAGAAGCTTGGTTAAAACGTCCTTGTTGCCCTTAAACTGCTTTAATCTTTTCAATTCGTCGGCATTTTTCTTGTAGCCGTCGCCGATAAGGGCGGTTATAAAGTCGGTCAGCTGATGATTGCAGTGCAGAAGCCAGCGCCTGAAAGTAATACCGTTGGTCTTATTGTTGAACTTTTCGGGATATATTTCGTAAAAGCCGCTTAGCTCCTCGTTCTTTAAAATATCGGTGTGAAGCGCAGCCACTCCGTTAACGCTCATACAGTAATGTATATCCAAATGAGCCATATGAACGGTGTTGTTTTTATCAATAATGGCAAGGCTTGTATTATCGATTTTTCTTCTGACCTTATCGTCCATAATCTCAATAATGGGAACAAGCTGAGGCACAACCTCCTTTAAATAATGCAGCGGCCATTTTTCAAGCGCTTCCGCCAAAATGGTATGGTTAGTGTAAGCGCAGCACCTTGAAACGATCTCCACAGCCTCGTCAAGCTCAATTCCTCGCAGGGTAAGCAGCCTTATAAGCTCGGGAATTACCATGGTGGGGTGAGTATCGTTTATCTGTATAACCGCATAGTCGTCTAAATCGTGAAGAGCGCAGCCCTTTGAAACAGCCTCGTCAAGCAGCATTTGCGCTCCTGCGCTTACCATAAAATACTGCTGATAAATTCTGAGCTTGCGTCCTGCGTCGTCGCTGTCGTCAGGGTAAAGGAACAGGGTAAGATTTTTTGCGATCCTGCTTTTGTCAAAGTCTATGCCCTCTGTTACAATCCCCTCGTCCGCCGTTTCCGCATCAAAAAGGTGCAGGGTGTTGGCGGTATTGTTGTAGCCTGTTATATTCAAATCGTACAAAATCGCATATACCGTAATATTTCCGAATTTTACGGGGTACACCTTTTCGGTTTTAACAAGCCAGCTGTTATCGGTAAGCCACCGGTCGGGCACGGCGGTTTGCTTATTATTCTTAAACACCTGCTTAAAAAGACCGTAGTGATATTTTATACCCACGCCGTCGCCGTTAAGTCCCAAGGTGGCGATAGAGTCCAGGAAGCAGGCGGCAAGCCGTCCCAAGCCGCCGTTGCCTAAGGACGGTTCCTTTTCAAGATCCTCTATTTCGCAGATATTCCTGCCGTTTTCGGCAAGCTGTTTTTTCACATCATCATAAATTCCCAAATTTATTAGATTATTGGACAGAAGCTTTCCGATAAGAAATTCTGCGGAAAAGTAGTAAAGCTTTTTCTTTGACTCCGGGCGCTTTTTTTTCTCTGAAAGGCGCTGCGCCTCTTTTAAAAGGGAAGTATAAATCTCTTCATTGCTGCATTCTTTTATGGATTTGCCGTAATTTTCTTTCAAAAGCTCCGTTAGGTTCATCGATCTATCTCCTTTTTACAGAATCAATTAGAACTTATTCCTGCCGTATCTTATCATTGTCTTTACAGTATACCACAATTTTCCTTTGTTTTCAAGCGCCTGCATATATATTGTCCTGTCAGGCGGCGATTTTTTTTATATTTAAAAAGAATTTCAAAATTCGTGCTTTCAGAGCTTGTATTCATAGAATTTGTGCGTGGATTTTCGAGCGGATTTTGTTGTTGACAAGGCAAATTTTCGCAGGCGGGCTGTCGCCCGTCAAGAAAATTTAACGAAGTCAGCGGCAAAATATGCCGAAAAGATGCGTGCAATATCCTATGAACATATGCTCTCAGGGCAGCTGTGCTGAAACGGACCCGCTTTTTTAAAAATTGTAACCGTTTTGTAATTGATTTAATTATTCTTTCGTGCTAAAATATTTAAATAGAAATTCCCGGATTTTTATCCTTTAAATATATTCGGAGGGTCTGCAATGAAGCTTAAGGCAAAAGCTTTTATATGCGCTGCTTTATCTGCGTTATTATTTCTCGGTAGCTGTGAAAAAAATGACGACGTTTTAAAAAATCTTGAAAAAGTGGATATTTCCTATATAATGAAAACAGATCTTACCTGCGTTAACGGCGAGGAGCTTTACATAAAAACACCCTTTTATGCGCCTTCCGATATTTTGATAAGATATGAAAATCCCGTTTATTTCGACGGCAGAAGACTTTATTTTTTCAGATACAGCATTACCGAGGCGGAAACCAATTCGGGGAGGAATGTGGGGGGCGGTTCGGCAGCCCCCAGAACAGCGGTTATCGCCTGCTTTGACACAGAGAAAAACGAGGTTGAGCTTATTTTGGAGGAGGAGAACAAAAAGCATATAAGCTATACCTTTGTCGCTTTTGAGGATTCCTACCTTTATTATTATCGTTTGGAACAGAAGGACGGAGCAGGTTCTCCCGACGACACGGCAGCACTTTATCGCATAGGGATCGAGGAGAAAAAAGCGGAAAAAATAGCCGATGTTCCTATCATGAACGGCGCTGTTTCAAATTTAAGGGGAGCGGCGGCAGGCGAATACCTTTACTTCGGACAGCGGCAGTATGAAAATGACGGCGCTCTTTACACCCTTTACTCATATAATACCAAAAGTAAAAAATACGAGGAATTTAAAACGGGTATCGGCAGCCTTATGGAGTACGGAAACGGTATTGCCTATACTACGGACAGCGGCGGAGTTTATTTCTTTAACCCGTTAAACGGAAGCGAAACCGAAATATACGCCTCCGCCGAGGAGGAGAATATTTCTTTTTACTCCAACGGAGAAAAAATATTTTATAAGCTTATTGCCGCCAATGAGGAAAACTATTCCGCAGAAATAGGATACATCCTTGACGGAAAAAAGAAAAAAATCGGCTGGTACTTTAATAACAGCGGCGGCTTAACCCTTACAGACGGCGAAAAAATGCTTTTAATCAATACGTTTTACGGGAAAAGCATTATTTATGACGAAAAGCACGGCTGTCTTGCGAGGATAAACCTTAACCGAGAAAACTGCCAAGGCTTTCCCGCAAAGGATTCGGTGATGTTCGTCTGCTGCGACAGCGGAGGACAGAACCCTGTTTTCTATCTCTATTCAAGGGAAAAGGTGAAAACGCAGCCCCCGCCCATGGCAAGCGGCGAAAAGAATTTGCTGGAGCATCCTTAACGCACGGCGCCAAATTTATATAGAAAGGTTATGCGCAGATGAAAATAACGGTAACGGATATTGATACGGTTACAAAGGGCGATTTATCCTTTGAATTTTTAGAGCAGTTAGGGGAGACGGCTTACTACGGCGTTACCGCCGAAAATCAGGTTGCCGAAAGGATTAAAGATTCGGACATTGTGCTTTGCAACAAAACTATTCTTAACCGAAACAATTTAAAAAACGCAAAAAATCTGAAATATATAGGCTTATTTGCCACAGGCTACAACAATATAGATATAGACTACTGCCGTGAAAGAGGAATTGCGGTGTGCAACGCTCCCTGCTATTCCACCGATTCGGTCGCTCAGCTTACCTTTGCCCTGATATTGGAGCTTACAAACAGAGTTTGCGATTACCGCTCCCTTGTCGATAAGGGAGACTGGAAGAAAAGCCGCACCTTCAGTATGTTCCCCATACCCCTTATGGAGCTTAAGGGAAAAACAATAGGCATAATAGGCTTTGGCAGCATTGGGGCAAAAACAGCGGAAATCGCACTCGCCTTCGGTATGCGTGTGCTTGCCTTCAACCGGTCTCCCAAAGCCGCAAGGGGGGTTGAATTTGTAACGCAGGAGACCTTGCTTTCACAAAGCGATATAGTTACCCTTCACTGCCCTTTAAATGAACAATCGAGGAATTTAATAAACAAAGATACCATAAGCAAAATGAAAAAAGGCGCATACCTCATTAACACTGCAAGAGGACCTGTTGTTGATGAAGATGCTCTTGCCGCCGCACTGAAATCGGGAAAGCTGGCGGGCGCAGGTGTGGATGTTCTCTGTACCGAGCCTATGAGCGAGGACTGTCCTTTATACAATATTCCAAACTGTATAATCACTCCCCATATCGCCTGGGCGGGACTTGAAACAAGGGAAAGGCTGCTTGGCATTGTTTTTGATAATATACGGGGATTTTTAGGGGGAAATGTTGTTAATAATGTGGCGCAGTGAAGGGGAAAAGTGAAAAACCGGCTAATTTGAGTTGTGTAATTATTCACAAAAAATAATATCTATTTTTGTAAAAACAGATATTGATTTTTTCTATAATTTGTGTTATAATACAAATGTAAGGTTCTATTCTGAAAATCGTAACAACATATCACCGGTGAGCTTAAGTTTAGCAGCGATTAAGTAAATCACAGAGGAAAAACCTTCAAAGGTGTGATAACCTCTACAGCTTTTTATCCAATGCCCTTAGTATTCGGGGCAGTGTTTTTCCCGCAAAGAAGAAGCCTGCTTATCTCCCTCTTTCGATTTTTTCATTTCATGTCCGCCGACATATTTTCCCGCATTTAGGAGTGGCAGCATATTTCTATCTCGGATATCTACATAAACGTAACCTCCATCCCTCGCTTTTTACGCTTTTGAGGTATCACGTTCCATTCCTTTTTAACTGCTCAATTTACCATATTTTTTAATTTTAGAAGTAGAATCACAGTTTTTACGTTTTTGGATGCAGAACCATAATTTTTATTATTTTGGAAGAAGGATCAACACATTAACAAAATTTTGTAGCATTGTGCAAAACTCAATTTTAAATGTGCGATTCCACATCAAAATAATGATTCTTACAGAAATTATTATGAGGAAAGTCCCGCCGGAGCTATTGAAAATGTTTGCGATTCTTTGGACTGTTACATAAAGTATGCTGAAAATAGAACTGTTACAGGTTCTGTCTATTCGGCAAACCTGGGAATTTCGCCCCTTGATGTGGACGGCAATTCTGCCAGAGTACATTATTATGTAAATACACCGTTAGCAATGCAGGAAACCGGTTATTATTGCGGTCCCGCCTCGGTATATATGGCTCTTGAGGGAATAAAAAAGCATATGCCGTCATATGTTAAAACCAACGTCACAAACACTCAACGTGCAAATGCGGCTGCAATGGGAACTACTATTGAAGACGGAACTTCCGAGGGAGCTATTAGAGATCGTATGACAGACATGCTTAACGGCAAACGATATGCGATGGATTATAAATATTTAAATAACGGCGGAGGATATAACTTCACGGAAAATGAATTTATTAAATATATTCAAGACAGTCTTGCCAGAAATGGTCCTGTTATCGTTTTGATAAAAAATCCGTTTTTATCGTATTATCAGAACATCGGTTATCCGTACACAAGCGGACACTATGTAGTCGTTACTCAATGTTATCAAACGAATTACAGCGTAACTTTTTATGTGAACGATCCCAATAATTGGAATAATGGTAAACTTTGCGATACACATATTGTATCAGCTTCGGATTTATATTCGTGCTTTTTAGCAATGGCATGGATGAAATAGATGAAATAAATAATATTGAAGTAATATATAATATATAATATAAAGGAGGGAACGTATTGCTATGAAAAAAATAGTAAAAATTACAATTTCTGCTTTGCTGCTTTCCATGACGGTATGGTCTGTAACAGCCTGTCAACAGTCTATACAAAGCGAAGGCGATAACACCGGCACAACTGTTTCCGAAACAGATCGGGCAACGGAAAAAACAACCGCCAACGCTCCCGATACCGAAAGCACCGGCACAGAGCCGCAGAAGAATGAACCAAAAGACCTTAGCTATAACGCAGATAAGCATAAAGAATTATGCACCTCTGAAATTAAAACGGGAAGCGAAACTTACGAAATAAAGGCTTTCTTGTATGACCGAATAGGGGAAAGCGCCAAAGGAATAAGAGGCGACGCCGCCTTCGGTTTGTATAAGGATGGCAATTTGATTAATACCATTGCACCTATAATAAGATATTTCGGACAGGTCGGAAAAGAATATGACAAAGATAAGCTTGATAGTTACTTTAAAGTTATCAAGCTTGACAGCGGCGAGGTGTATGCGATTACTTACCCGGAGGATAACGGCTTAATAACAGTGATTTTCCTTACCGTTAAGGACGGAAAGCTTGATACTATGGAACGGTACTATAGCGATGAAGAAAGAAAACAGCTGGAAAAAGACGATCCTCACGATCACCCCGAAACCGAAAAATATTGTTTTACCCTGCCCGATAAATTCAAAGCAAACGGTAACAGCATTGTTTTTGAATCGGATAAGGAAATATCCGCAGAGGGGGGCATTTATGCCGCAGGCGAAATTCCTCTTACGCTTGACTTTAAAAATTATACCGTAAAGTGTGAAAAGGAAGAGTATGCAGGGTTGGTTTATTTCAAATAATCAACAGGGATAAAGGGAATGTAAAAAATCTCTGCCTTAAAAATTAAAAACAAGGTAAGCTTTTTGCGTAAGGTTTCCCTAATAAAAAAACAGTCCTATGGACTGTTTTTTTATTAGGAGCTGTAAAAAAATAAAAATTATTGCCCCGCACAAGGCGGGGCAATAACCGTTTATAAATAAAGGCTATATCTTTGAATATCCGTAAGCGTTAATCAAAGCGTCAACCTTCTGCTTGTTGCGGCACATAGGGCATTCGGCGGGAGAATGGCTGGCATATCCCGGAATATCCTCGGGGGTAAACAGGGTCTTGATCTTAACCCCGCCAACCTCGTCAATGGCGCTGAACAAGGCGGCAACGCTTACTAATTTGCCGCTGTAGTATTTAAGGCATTCCATTGATTTGCTGATAGTCCAGCCTGTTGACGCACTGGCGATCAGTAAAAGAACATTCTTGTTCCAGATCATGGGCTGTGTGTCGTCTCGGAATATCATTTGATTGTTGCTGTCCATTTCGGGAGTGATTACGCAAATATCATTGTCATAATTTATGGAATGACTTGAACCTGCGCTGAGCTTTTCCGCAAGAAATGCGCCTATCATCTGAGTGCCCTCCAAGCATACTATCGTGTCGATGGGAGTGCCCGAATAGATGGTTTCAAACTCTGCGGCCGTTTCTCTTGCGTTTTTCAGCTTGCGCTTCATTTTGTTTAAATCCACATAATAATTGACATGGGAGTGGTTGGTGGCAAAGTGTCCGGGGATAACCGACAGCTTTATGTGCTTGTGCTTTCCGTATTTGATTTCCGTTGCTCTTGATTCCATAATGAATTATACCCCTTTCAGAATTAGCGGTAACTTATGTAAATAATTCCAAAAAATTGCCGCATAAGTATAATAACACATTATACGAAAAAAATCAATTACTATTAAAAAATTTATTAGCTTTGCACAAATTTCTCCTCTTTATTTTTCTGCCTAAGCTTACCCAAATCCCGTAATTTTGACAATTTTTGTTAAATATTAACAAAAGTATCCCTGCTTATTCTATGCCGAATATGAAAAAAATACAAAAATAGGGTGGATTTTTTTCCGAAAATATAGTATAATTGATATAACGCATTCTTAAATTGGGCTTTTAAAGCTATAAATTAAGACGGAGCAAACGGTAATGTACAGCTCCCCTAATTAAAAATAACTTTTACGGCTGATTTATGCGAATTTATTTTTTTGAGGCATTGCCGAGAATACAATATCGGCTCTGTTCTTGTTTTTCAAGGCGCCTCTAATAAGGAAGGAAGATTGTAAGTATGAAATCCTACAAATGCAAAAACATCCGAAATGTAGCCCTTGCAGGTCACGGCGGAAGCGGTAAGACCTCCCTTGCGGAAGCTTTGATGTATGTAAGCGGCGGTTTGGACAGAATGGGAAAGGTTGCCGACGGAAGCACCGTATGCGACTTTGACCCCGATGAGATCAAGCGCAAAATTTCTTTAAACGCTTCCCTGGCATATGCCGAGTGGAAGGACACTAAAATAAATATTCTTGACACGCCGGGTCAGTTTGACTTTGTGGGCGAGATGAACGAGGGCATAAGAGCGGCTGAAAGCGTAATTATCACCCTGC
Organism: uncultured Clostridia bacterium; assembly: GCA_947427325.1. Classification (GTDB taxonomy): domain Bacteria; phylum Bacillota; class Clostridia; order Oscillospirales; family Ruminococcaceae; genus Ruminiclostridium_E. The sequence goes on from CANEHP010000022.1 coordinate 15,339, forward strand.
CCGCCAAAGACGGAGTGCAGGTCGGCACTATAAAGGCTTTTAACGAGGCTAAGCTGAACAAAAAGGCGTCGATGTTTGTGGTTACAAGAATGGAGGAGGAAAACTCCAACTTCTATAAATGCCTTGAAGAGATGAAAACCAACTTCGGTCCCACTATCTGCCCTATTGTTGTTCCTTTTGACAAATACGGCAAGGTAGAAAGCTACATAAACCTTTTGGAAATGAAGGCTTATGAGTACAGCGAGGGCGGAAAGCGCAGGGAAGTCGAGATGCCCGCCTCCGAAAACCGTCTTAAGGGCTTAAGAGCGGCTATGGCGGAGGCTATCGCCGAAACCGACGAAGATCTGATGATGAGATATTTTGAAAACGAGGGCGAGGACTTTACCTTTAACGAAATAGTCAAGGGCATTCACGACGGCATAGATCAGGGCGTTATAACTCCCGTGGTTTGCTGTTCGGGAGATACCTTGGCTTCCGTTGATATGCTTCTCGATACAATAGTGTATATGCTTCCCAGCGCCGCCGAAAGACCCGGCGAACCAAGGAAGGAGGAATATATCAAGTATGACGATACAAAGCCTCTTTCCGCCTTTGTATTCAAGACGGTCGCCGATCCCTTTGTGGGAAAAATGAGTTTTGTAAAGATTGTTGAGGGAACATTGACCGCAGCCTCCGCCATCGTCAACGCAACTACGGGCGAGGCCGAAAAACCCGGCAAGCTTCTTGTATTAAAGGGCAAAAAGCAGGAAGAGGTTTCCGAAGCCTCTGCGGGCGATATCGTTGTTGTTACCAAGCTTAACGCCAACACCAACGATACCCTTTGCGATCCCTCCAACGTGGGACAGTATGTGCCTATCATATTCCCTCAGCCCTGCTTCTTCAAGGGCATTGCCGCAGTAAACAAGGGCGATGAGGGCAAGCTTGGAACGGCGTTAAGACGTTTAATGGAAGAGGATCTCACTCTTTCCTATTCTCACAATCACGAAACCCATCAGCGCATTATCGGCGGTATGGGCGAGCAGCATATTGAAGTATCCGTTCAGAAGCTGAAAAACAAATTCGGCGTTGACGTTGAGCTTTCACAGCCCATTATCGCATACCGGGAAACCATACGCAAAAAGGTCAGCGTGGAAGGAAAGCACAAGAAGCAGTCGGGCGGTCACGGTCAGTACGGACATGTTAAAATGGAATTTGAACCGGGCGATGCAGAGGAGCTTGTATTTGCGGAAAGAGTTGTGGGCGGCAGCGTGCCCAAAAACTACTTCCCCGCAGTGGAAAAGGGCTTGCAGGAAAGCATTGCTCACGGCGTGCTGGCGGGCTACCCTGTTGTGCGCTTAAAGGCTACCCTCTTTGACGGCTCTTATCACCCTGTTGACAGCTCCGAGCAGGCGTTCAAAATGGCGGCTCACATCGCCTATAAGGCAGGACTTCAGCAAGCCGCACCCTGCCTGCTCGAGCCTATTATGAGCCTTACCATTTTAGTGCCCGACGACAATACGGGCGACGTTATGGGCGTAATCAACAAGCGCAGAGGCTCTGTGCTGGGTATGAACCCCGCCGCCAGCGGAATCACTCAAATCGACGCCGAGCTTCCCATGGCGGAAACAGGCGATTTCGCTACCGTTATCCGTCAGATGACAAGAGGCATGGGCGGCTTCACTATGGAATTTGCAAGATATGAGCAGCTCCCCTCCAATTTAGAGGCAGATGTTATTGCTAACGCTCCTAAATTTGGCGAGTATGAGGGATAAGGATTTTTATTGAATAATAATTGTAAACCCTGCGTCTTTGGACGCAGGGTTTACAATTATTTATAAAAACTTTATCTAAAAAACGCAACCGATGACGAAAAAGGCGGTCTTATTAAGTGAAGAGCTCTTTAGTACGTATGAGGGAGGTGAAGGAAGCATGGAGGATTCGGACATTGTACAGCTGTTTTTCGCCCGCTGCGACGACGCAGTAGAGGAGGTCAGGGAAAAATACGGCAGGCTCTGCTACGGCATTGCCCTTAATGTGCTGAATAATGCGGAGGATTCCGAGGAGTGCGTCAACGAGCTTTACATAAATTTATGGAACGCCATTCCCCCTCAAAGCCCCGAAAATTTTAAGGCATATATTTGCAAAGCGGTAAGAAATCTTGCTTTGAAACGGTTGGAATATAATACGGCGGAAAGGCGAAACGGCGCAAGGGTCGTTTATCTGTCCGAGCTGGAGGAAAGCGGCGATAAGGAGCTTAGCGCACCCGACAATATGAGCGGCAGCGAGGACGACAGGTTAGGCGCACTGATAAGCGATTTTTTAAGAGAGCAAAAACCCGAGTGCCGAGAGGTGTTTATCAGGCGTTACTGGTTTATGGATTCGGTGGAGAAGATCGCAAGGGACTGCTCCTACAGTGAAAGCAAGGTAAAGTCCATGCTTTTTCGCACAATGAATAAGCTTCAGGTTTTTTTAAGAAAGGAAGGCGTTGATATATGAAGGACGAAAAGCTGAAATATATTATGAGAAATATAGACGACGATCTGATATGCGAGGCCATGAAACGCAGAACCGCAGATACGGAGACGGAAGCCGAGGAAATCAGAGCGGTTTATGTTACGGAAAGGAAAAAAGGTCAGGCTTGGAAAAATGCCGCTGCCGCCGTAATTATACTGGCTGTTGCGGGAGGTGCGATTTTTGTTGTGAGCAGTAACGGCGGAATACAGGGTCAGCTGCCTGCGGCTACGGACGAAACCGAAGGGCAGACGGATCTGACAAGGGAAACAGAGTCGATGAATGAGGAATCGAAGATAACCGATGCAATAACCGATGCAAAGACCGAGGGGAAAACCGATACCGTTGTTTCCGCCGAGCCCGGTCATGAAGTTAAAGAGATAGTACCTTTAAAGGTTGTTGACTTCAATAAAAATGATTTTGAAAACATTGGCGACAATATTGTTAATTGGGAAAGATTTAACGATCCGACTGTTGTATATGTAGATACATACCCCCATATTCCGCAAATGGAAAATTTGGACGAATACTTTACCGAAATGACAACCGAGGAGCTTTTGGAATATTATAATCCCTACCCCGATACTCTTCGCGGGTTTGATTTTTACGAATATACCACCAACATAAAGTATTGGCTGGATAATAATATAGTTGTTGAGGTGACCGATGAAAATACCCGTCACGGCATTTATAACCTTCCTGACGGCAGCGTTTATGATATAAACACCTTTACTTTTGAGCTGACTGAGGCTTCTAATGTTAGTGCCAATAGATTTACCGTGACGATTGGTAAAAAAACAAAGTTCGGAAAGGAATACTTTGATTATTACGGTAAGGTCCGTGATGACGGAATACCCAAAGGCAGCGGCAGAAGATTTTTTTACAATGAAGATAAGGATATGTTTTTTGCCTTAAGCGATTATTTGGGCGTAATTTATATGTTTTCCGGCACAACTGACGAAATAACAAAAAGCTTTTTTGCGGGAGATCCGGAAGAGGCGGAATACGGTTATTACACGCCAATCGATAATAACAAGGCGCTGATATGTGCGGATATGCTGTCAACTATAAAACTTAATTTCTTTAGCGTAGCGTGGAATCCGTATATCGATAAAAATACAGGTCTTTGGTACATCAGGGAAATAAACTGCTGTTTTAACGAGGATACCTATGAGTGGTTTCCCGTGAAGGAATGAAAGCCTGACCGATATCGGCATATTTACAGTCTTGTGTTAGATATGATTACAGTTAGAGGGTGATTCCCATGTGGAATTAAATTTTATATAAAAATAAAGGGGCTGTAAAAAAACATTTTACCGTGCGAGGATAACCTCGCAGAACAATGT
>CANEHP010000023.1 GCA_947427325.1 uncultured Clostridia bacterium
GTAGTTAGGGCAAAATCTCAGAAATAAATCGGTTTGTCCTGTGATTTTTTCCTTTTCCTTTTCGTCAATCATATCCAAAAGGGCAATCCCCGGGGTTTTCATAACGATCTGATAATCCATAACAGCGTCAAGGTAGCTTTCACCGCTGTAAAGCTTATATTTTCTTATATCGTCGGTAACATTCAGATTTTTATCGGAAATACCTATCTCGCAGTCAAAGTCCTTAATTAAATCAAGGGTGGATTTTCCCTCGCGACCGAAGCCCAAGATAAGCACTTTTTTACCGTTAAAAAAAGCTTTTAGTTTTTCTCTCATTTTTTCCTCTGATAAGTTATTTTAATAGCGGAAGGAGTTCCTTAGGGACGAAATTATTATCATCAAAAAAACCGTCTAACTCTTTGGGAGCATTTTTCCATTCCTCACTGTTTTTATATTCCCTTAAAAGCAGAGGTAGGTCTTGATTTTCTCTTTTTTCGGCAGCTTTATGCAGAGCAAGATTGATTTCTTTTTTTGTACCCACACATTCAAAGGGTTTGTTGAAGTCCTGATAGACCAAGCCGTTGAATAAGTCTTTGTATTCTGCTTTTTCAAGCATATTTTTTCCGAATATTTTTACAAGCTCCTCGTCGGGTAAAAATGCAGCCAACATTATATAAACATAAAGGCATTTAGCGCAGTTGGCGCACCATGTATCGGTTTTGGAGCCGATGTTGCAGCTTTGAAAAACAGGGAAATATTTTGGATAATTAACGAATCTTTTGGTGATTTGCCATTCGCTCCACGGTCTGAGCATACTGAAATATTCGGGAAACGGCGAAAAAAAGGTTCTTGTATAGTACCTGAAATCCGCTTCAAATTCAGTACTTTTGCTGTATTGGTGATTTATGGAAGTACCGCTTATATTAGATTCGTTTGCGCTGCTTTCGTTAGATAAAGCTATATATTTTTTCCCTCCGCAGTAGGCAAAGATCCATGAGGAAAATGCTATTACCGAGGAAATAGGGGTGTGTCCGTTAAGATATCCTGCGCTGTTAAGCTCTAAAAGCCGTTTATCAATAGTACGCTTTACTCCGACTATCCGATTATCCTGATATTCGGCAATGTGAGCGCAGTTTAAGGTTGCCCCTCGGGGATTTAAAATATAGCAGGCGTTTTTGTCCCTGTATTTATTTAGCAGTTCAAGGGTGACAACACTGTCCTTTCCGCCTCCTACAGGAATTAAAAAGCCTTCGCCGATATTATTATCATTTTCAAATTTTGGAATGTTATCACAGCAGGGAATTATTGTCATAAAGTTTTCTATATCAGTTTCAATCCCGTTTCGGTAAAAAAACTCGCCCAAGCCGTTAAAATAAAGCTTTTTCCACCATTCAGTCTGCTCGCTGTTTAACGCTCCGCAGTTGATCTTTACCATGGGGGGACAAGCGCACTTCCAATAGCTGACAAGCTCCGACAGTCCCAGAGAAAAAACCGCATAGTCCAAAAGCTCCTTGTCAGGAGCGTTTTCAATTAAATCGGGAGAAAAGCTCCATTTTGGATTAAAGGAATATTCGTCAATCTTAAAATGAAAAACAAAGCTGTCTTTATTGACCTCATAGCCTTCATAAACAAATTCTTTGTGTTTTTCTCTCAACTGCTGAAATTTATCCATAAGTTTCTTCTTTCAAAAAAGTAATTATAAAATATGATTTTTCACGAAAGCGTCAATACTGTCGGGATCGGTTCTGTCAAAGCTGTCTGAGCATTCCTTAACCTCCCAATATTCATTATATTCCGTAAAATCGCCGGGGCGCAGAGTTTCCAATGTACCCAATGATTCTATTTCCATAATAAACTGATTTGTATATGTTTCGTAGTTTACGGAATAATCGGGATATTCGCCTACGGGATCAAAATCAAAGCGCTTGATAAACAGCTGACCGTCGTTAAGATATGCGCCCCAGCCGTCCTCGTTGTTTATGCCGATTTTAAAGGCCTGCTCCTTGTCGGTTTGGGCAAGGGTAATATATTTATCACACATAAAAAATCTCTGATCCTTGACATCGGAGTAAGCCCAGAATACCATTCTGCGGTTAGATAAAAGCCCCGTATCCTTGGTGCATTGAGGTACTATTTCAACGCCGCCTTTTTCTGCGACGGTTAAGCACCAAGGCGCTAATCTTATTTCATAATCTGCTATATTCCGGATTTTGTGGTTTACGGTTACTTTTGAGTCGGTATCATCCATAGTAACAGTCATAATATGGCGTTCTCCTACCTTGGTTCTGTCCTCGGGACAGAGCTTAATGGAATTGCCCTTTATTTCATAAGCTACGGGGTGATTGTCGGGAGTGTAGCTTTCAGGATAGCTTTCGGGGCTGCTCCAGAGTCTGTGACCGCCGTAAATATACCAGTTTTCTTCGGTTTCAAAGAAATCATGAAGCGGCTTTTTGTCGTTAAAGCTGTCACGGTTAATGTCCTCGCGGAAAATATTCCTTTTGCCGTTTAAACCATAGTAAATTACACGAGGACCGACATCAACTGTGACAATAGCCGATACTGTTTCATTCTCCATTTTTATGCACTTTCCGAAGTTTTTATAGCTGATTTCCGAAAATTTTACGCTCATAGTTATTTTTTCCCTTCAATCTAAGATTATAGGCTTGGCAGTGTAGTCAAGTCCGCAGCCCAATCTTTTTTCCAAAGCCAAGGCATATTGATTGTCGCAGCGCTGCTCAAGTCGTGCCTGTTTTTTGGTATTGTCGTTTATTTTCTCTAACTGAGAAAGGGAAGTGTTAATAGGCAGTTCGCATTTTGCCGCTGCGAGAATTTCCTTGCCATTGCCGTTCATACCTAAAATTCTAACATAGGAAGGGGTAATTTTCAAGTCATTTTTTGTAATTCCCAAAAAAGCGGATAAAATAATTCTTCTTATTCTTGCTAATGTGTAGCGTTTTGTCTTAACAAGGAAATACAGTTCGTTTAAGCTTGCCGCAACGGCTGCGGCCCTGTATATACGGTTTTCCAATCCCATTAAAACATTTGGTGTTTTTTCAATTTCCGTCTTGCTCATTGCCCTTAATTTTGACAAAATTGCAACCTCTATATTTGACAGGGAAGCAATATTGGAGAAATCGCAGGAGGGCGCAAACTGTGATATATCCTTTTTATCGGCAAGCTTTTTCCTTAATTGCGAGGCGCTTAAAATATCCGATGATTCAGCAATTTCGCTGTCGTGAGGAGCAATACATCGTTTAACCGTAACAGGCTTGACAGATGAACCGATCTCGTCAAGAGCCTTTATATATTCTATGGCAAGGGCATTATTAGGTGTGGCAAGGGTTTCTATTACATCTTCGGTATAAAACTTCTCCATAGCCTTTTGCAGTGCAGCAGGATAAGTCATACCGTTTTTCATGTAATTATGAAAATCCTCGCTTTCCTGCGTATAAATAACTGCGCCCGCCGCTTCCTTAAGCAAGTCGATTTTACCGCTTTCGCTGCCAAAGCTTATTATATCAACACAGCCCAAAGCGTTTAACAGGTAAACAGCTCCCTGTGCAAACTGCTCCGCACTTCCCAAGGCATAAGCTACCGGAAGTTCGATTACAAGATCAACTCCGTTTTTTAAAGCCGTTTCGGTACGTTTATATTTATCAACAATGGCAGTATCTCCCCGCTGAGTAAAATTTCCGCTCATAACCCCTACTATATGAGTTGCGCCGTATTCTTTTTTTGTCTGTTCGATATGGCGCTTATGACCGTTGTGGAAGGGATTGTATTCACATATTATTCCGCTTATGTTCATTTTTTCCTCCGTTTTTTACTGTTTATACTTGATTTTTTTGTGATAATGTTATAAAATGAATAAAAAGATTTCTTTTAGAAAGGATCATACAAGAATGAAAATTTTAGTTATCAATGCAGGAAGCTCTTCATTAAAGTACCAGCTCATCAATATGGACGATGAGAGCGTTATTGCCAAAGGTAACTGTGAGAGAATCGGAATTGACGGTCATATCACTCACAAAACCTTTGATGGCAAAAAGGTAAGCGAGGACTGTGATTTTCCTACTCATACAGAGGCCTTTGAAAGAGTTGTTAAGGCTTTGACAGAAGGAGAAGGAGCAGTTATAAGCAGTATGGACGAAATTGCTGCGGTAGGTCACAGAATAGTGCAGGGAGCGGAGATCTTCAATAAAACCACTCTTGTTACCGACGAAGTAATAGATAAGATTGACGGACTTTCAGAATTGGCTCCCGTACATAATCACCCTCATGCTTTGGCTTTAAGAGCCTGCAAAAAGGTAATTCCTGAAAATGTTCCTCAGGCAGTAGTATTCGATACCGCTTTTCATCAAACAATGCCCGAAAAGGCATATATGTTCGGTCTTCCCTATGAGTGCTACGAAAAATTTCACGTAAGAAAGTACGGTTTTCACGGCACATCTCACCGCTTTGTATCGGCTGCACTGGCAGAAGCTATGGGCAAGGATATTAAGGATTTAAAGATTGTTTCCTGCCACCTTGGAAACGGTTCTTCCATTACTGCTATTGACGGAGGAAAATCTGTCGATACCTCTATGGGCTTTACTCCCCTTGACGGCGTTCTGATGGGTACAAGAAGCGGCAGCGTAGATCCGTCCGCTATCACCTTTGTTCAGCAAAAATTAGGTCTTGACGCTCACCAAATGAGCGAGTATTTAAACAAGCAATCGGGATTTTTGGGTATTACGGGAATTTCCAGCGACAACCGCGATATTGAAGACGCTGCCAATGCGGGAAATAATCGTGCTATTCTTGCAGAGGATATGCTCATTTATGAAATTAAAAAATATATCGGTTCTTATGCAGCAGTAATGAACGGACTTGACGCAGTAATCTTTACAGGCGGTCTTGGTGAAAATGCGCCCTTTATTCGTGAAAGCGTATGCAAGGATATGGACTTTTTGGGAATAAAGATCGATGAAAAGTTAAACTCCAGGGAGAGAGGCAGACTTGTAAAGATTTCCGCTGCCGACAGTAAGGCTGAGGTATGGGTTGTTCCCACTAATGAGGAGCTTTTGATTGCAAGAGATACTAAGGAGCTTTGCGGACTTTAATACCCCAAAAAATAATAATAAAAAAATAATAAAGCAGGCGGCAAAACTGCCTGCTTTGCTTTATTATTTACGAATTTATTTTTCGGGACAATTCTAAGGAATCTAATTCATTTGAAATGTCTCTTTTTAAAACATGACTGCTGTCTCTTTTTCTGCTTTCCTTTCTTTCCTTAGCTTCAATCGATTCACAATATGTCTTATATCTTTTAACGTACTTTTCGGCAGCAGGCTTAATCATATTATAAGACTGGCTGTCGGCATTCAGAATTTCTTTGAATAATGCGTCTATTCTTTTATCCATAATAGTTTGTAAGCGGGAAGCAACATACTGATGTACTGCTGTAAGCTCTTCGTTCTTAAGCAAGGCTGAAATAAAATTTATAAATCTGCCGAAATCCTTGTATTGAAGATAATTTAAAGCAATAGTAATACTTGAATAATAATTTTTATTTATAATATATTTGCCGTTAAGCATTGTTTCGCCCAATAAAAGCGCATTTAATTCCTCGTCCGATAAATGACCGACTAAGGCGGCAGACTGAAGCATTTCATAATCAGGATATCTTTCGCATTTCTCCAAAACATTTATGGGCATAGAACGCTTGCTTCTTGCGAGAGAAGGCTTTTCACAATTATAGGCTACTATATCCGTATATTTTCCCGAAATACCCTTTCTTGTAATAAAAAATCTTTCCAACAGGGAATTGGGAACTTTGCTGAAGGGAATTTTAACGCCGCAGGAATATAAGCAAGGTTCTGCAACATTGACAGTTTCGGCTTGCTCCTGCGCTGAATTTTCATTTTGTTGGTTTTCGTCAGCCTCAGAGCTTTCAGCGCTTACGGCTTTAGCCGAAGCGGAGACTTGATAGCTTTTCATTTCTTCCTCGGTACAAATATATCTGATAGGCTCTATTACAAGACATTTTATTTTTTTATCCAACATAAGAGCGGCGGTAACATCATAGTGATTAGACAACAAAGCGCAAAACATTCCTGATAAATGAAAACATATTCCGTAAGCGCAATTATCTTTTTTTACCTTTTCCGAGGAGAGCTTCATAAGCTTATCGGTAAAAGCTCCGAAATTATCGGTTGGTACAAGGAAAGAGGGAACAATAGACCGCTCTTTTTTGCATACTGTGTTAAACGTGCTTGAGCCGCCTAATTCATGACCGACCATATAGCTTGACCAAAAAAAGTTTCCTTCTCCGTCAGTTGGAATCATTTTTGATTCATACACAACATACAATCCTGATTTAACATATTCAAATAAAGGCTGAAGTGCAGAAACGACATTTTTATTGTTATAAAAATAATCGTCTACGGCAGCCGATACTCTCCTTGGAAAATCTCCGCATCTGTCCATAGTGGAAACCTGTGAAATTATTTTATTGGAATAAGGGTCGTTTATGCTTCTTTGGATAATATTAAGCAATGCCTCATTTCCGATAAAAAAAGTTTCACTTATGCCCTTATCCTTTTGCAGAGTTGTATCACATAATCCAAAGCTGTTAGGACTGTTGGAAACTCCAACAACGGTATATTCCTTGTTATTTATCAATATCGATTCAGAAGAAACAGAAGCTTTCATTACTTAATCCTACCTTTGTCTTACTTTTGACGCAATCAAGGCGAATATATCTGATTGCTGATTTTTGGGCATAAAGCTTTTGGGCAGCCAAAAAACCGATTTGTTATCTCTCAGAACAACAAGACCTGCGTGAGTTTCGATAAAAAAGTTTGCTTCGCCCCAGGGAATAAGGTCTTTGCCTGTATACACACTGCTTTCCACGGCTGCAAATCCCTCTGTTGAAACAACAACGGTTATTTCCTTCGATGTAGCAGGATCGTACTTTTTGGTTGAATTAAATTTATGCCTTGCCATAATGCCCACAACAAGATACAATACTATGGATATAATTATACCCAAAAAAATAGATAAAGGCAGGCAATACAGCCAATTCTCTTTAAAATCTCCCAAAGCGGCAGCAGTTATAAAAAACAAAGCCGCTATCAGCAAAACAGTCATTAAAAACATATATCTTCCGAATCTTGCTATCACTAAAGCAATGTTACAGGAATTTATTACTTTTTCGTCATAGTAGCCCTTCATTATATAAGCGTTATTGGGAGTAATATTTTTGTAAAGATATTTTAACGGAAGAATCCGCTTGTTAAACTTATAGCGTATTTCGGGATAAACAGCTATTTGACCTTCAACTATAGTACGAACAGCCAAAAACTTATCTTCCGAATCAAAAGCTCCCATTTCAATATTATAGGTATTGTCTTTTACTGTAATAGTTAACATCGTTAAGGTTTCTGTAACAGAAACAATCTGACTCCATTCGTAAATTTCAGGCGTAACTGTTTCTCCGCGCATTACAACAAAATAATCTCCGAATATGTAAGTTATTCCTGTTAGCGGTGAAAAGACTTTTCGCCCTCTTACACTCTCAAAAGCCATAAGCGACTCCTTACTTATATAAAATTAAAAAAATAAAATGCTCAAAGCATATTTAATATTATAACACAGAAGTTAAAAAAAGTGAATATGTAAATAGTCAATTTTGACAAAATTATAAAAAAAAATATTCAACACCTTGAAAAAATTAGGCATATGAATTATAATATTATACTGTACTTATAAATGTAAATTTAAAAAGGGGAATTAAAATGGCAGATAAGAAAATGGTTGAAGCAATAACTTCAAGAGATGTGGATTTTGCTCAATGGTATACCGATATTGTTAAAAAGGCTGATTTAATTGATTATTCCAGCGTTAAAGGCTGTATGATCATAAGACCGTATGGATATGCAATTTGGGAAAATATGCAGAAAATTCTTGATGGAATGTTTAAGGAAACAGGACATGAAAATGTTTATATGCCTATGTTCATACCGGAAAGCTTATTGAACAAAGAGAAAGATCATGTTAAAGGTTTTGCTCCCGAGGTAGCATGGGTGACTTACGGAGGAAACGAAAAGCTTCAGGAGCGTCTGTGCGTTCGCCCTACCTCTGAAACTCTTTTCTGTGAGCATTATGCCAATGTTGTACATTCACACCGCGATTTGCCCAAGCTGTATAATCAGTGGTGCTCCGTGGTTCGTTGGGAAAAAACTACCCGTCCTTTCCTTCGTTCAAGGGAATTTCTTTGGCAGGAGGGACATACGGTTCATGCTACCGCTGAGGAAGCTGTTGAAGAAACCGAAAGAATGTTGAACATATACGCGGAATTTTGTGAAAAATCATTAAATATGCCTGTTGTCAAGGGCAAAAAGACTGAAAGCGACAAGTTTGCGGGAGCAGAAGCAACCTATGCAATAGAAGCTCTTATGCATGACGGAAAAGCGTTGCAGGCAGGTACGTCTCATTATTTCGGCGACGGATTTGCCAAAGCCTTCGATATAACCTATACCAGCAAGGAAAACAAGCTTGAATATGTATATGAAACCTCTTGGGGAGTTACCACCAGACTTATTGGTGCAATTATAATGTCCCACGGGGATGATAACGGTTTGGTTCTTCCTCCCGCAGTCGCTCCTATACAGGTTATAATTATTCCTGTAAATCAGCATAAAGAGGGAGTTTTGGATAAGGCGCAGGAAATTGCCGCAAGACTTAAAGATAAATATCGTATTAAAGTGGATGACAGTGAAAACAGCCCCGGCTGGAAATTCTCCGAGTACGAAATGAAGGGCGTTCCTCTCCGTCTTGAAATAGGTCCTAAGGATATTGAAAGCAACCGGTGCGTAATCGTTCGCCGTGATAACCGTGAAAAAAGCTTTGTTTCTCTGGATATGTTGGAGGAAACTGTTGAACAGCTGTTAAAGGCTTATAGTGAGAATATTTACAATATTGCCTACGAGAATATGGAAAAGCGCACCTATGACTGCACAACTATGGACGAGATTATACAAAAGCTGAATGAAAACGGCGACGGCTTTATTCGTGCTATGTGGTGCGGAGACGAGGCTTGCGAGGATAAGGTTAAGGAAGTAACCGGAGTCGGTTCAAGATGTATTCCTTTTGAGCAGAAGGAGATCGACCATAAGTGTGTTTGCTGCGGCAAGCCTGCTAAGCTGATGGTTTATTGGGGTAAGGCTTATTAATTTTTGTATTGTATTGAGATTATGACTTTTTTCAGACTGTAATAAAAGGTGCTAAATCAATCAGCATCTCTTATACTTACTAATTTCAATTTAAAAAGGTGCTAACCTTTTTAAATTATTCGGTTGAGGTCGAATAGCCGCTGAAGGCGGCATGGAATGTACGTTGGGTACTATTTCTTGATGGGACAGTGTCCCGTCGGTTTCGCTGAAATCGGAACATTTAAAAACGTTCAAAGAACGTTTTTAAATTAGAAATAGTATAACATTTGTTCGGTTGTTCCTAAAAACGATCTTTTTAGTTTGTTCTGAATATCTCCCGTGCTTTTGCAGTCTGCCATCAACAGCTGTACTAATTCCATTTCTTTTTCTGTTAAAATGTTTTTATTTGTTTTCATGTCAATACTTCCTTTCTTTTTGGATATTATTGACATTTACACGGTTCGTTATTCAGACTCAACAAATCCCAAATTTTCTTTACAACAGAAAATTTGGGATTTGTTTATTATGCAGTGATTTTTCCTTACTCATCATCTTCCGAATCATCTGCTTCGGTATATAGCTCGGCTTTATCTTCGGAAAGAAGCTTTACATTCTTTAAGCTTTTGTTTATGGCTCTTGTACGTGTGCCTATCAGCTTTTCAAAGTCCTCATCCACTTTGTTCAGCCTATTGCGAATATCTTCAATCACTTTTTCAAAACTTGAGAAGTCTTTTTTTGCCTTCTCTAAAACATTCCACACCTCGCTGCTCTTTTCCTGTATTTCCAAAGTGCGGAAGCCCATTTGCAGACTGTTAAGCATTGCCGCCATAGTGGAAGGACCTGTAATATTGATTTTATATTCGGTTTGAAGGTATTCCACAAGTCCTAAATGGATTACCTCCGCATACAGACCTTCAAAAGGCAGAAACATTATTGCAAAATCAGTGGTATAGGGAGGAGCTATGTATTTTTCTTTTATGCTTTTTGCACAGGTTTTGATTATTGTTTTCAATGCAGAGCGTTGTTTTTCAATCTCCTCTACACCTCCGCTGTCGTAAGCGGAAAGCAAACTTTGATAAGCGTCAGCCGGGAATTTAGAGTCGATAGGCAGCCATATAGATTGTTCAGGAGACTGACCCGGCAGTTTAACGGCAAAATCCACTCTTTTTTGATCGTTAGGAACTACAGAAACTTGCTTTGCGAACTGTTCGGGAGAAAGAATCTCAGAAAGAATCGCTTCTAATTGAATTTCTCCCATTATTCCTCTTGTTTTCACATTGGAAAGCACCTTTTTAAGATCGGTAACTCCTTCGGCAACCTGCTTCATTTCGCCTAAGCCCTGATATACCTCGGTTAAACGCTTGTTGACCGTTTCAAAGGACTGTGAAATTCTGTCGTTAAGCGTTTTTTGAAGCTTTTCGTTTACGGTATCGTTGATTTTGTCAAGGCTTTTTTGGTTGTCGGCTCTGAGCTTTTCCATTGCTTCATTGTTGGAGGTTTGGATTTTATTAAGTATTTCCGATGTTTCGGATTTAGACTGATTTAACTTTTGCTGAACCTCGTCTAAGTTATTCTTGTTTTCCAAGCGCACCTTTTCTATGCTTTGAGCATTTTCATTTTGCATTTTTTCCAGCATTTCAAGAGTGTCGCTGCGGATTTTTCCGAATTCTTCTTCTATCCTTTTCAGCTGTGCGGTTAAGTTGTTCAGCTGCTTTTCTTGCTGGTCTCTCAAGCTGTCGCCCAATCTTGAAACATTATTTGTTATCCCGTTGGATACCTCGGTGCGCAGGGTGCTGTGTCTGCTGTCAGTATCCCTGTTGAGATTATCTACTCTTTCGGATAGGGAAGTGAGCTTTTTGTAAAGCTCCTCGTTATCGCCGCTGTCGGAAATACCGCCATCGGATTTTTGATTTTTTATAATAAACAGTATTCCCAAAATTAAAATAACAACAGATAATGCTAAATTGATATAAGCTATGTAATCTCCCACGTCTTTTCCTTTCTTATGTTCTTATACAACCGTCATGCTGTCCTTTTGTTTCAAAAGCTGCCGTTATTAAGCTTCTGAAATATGGAATAAACATGCCTTCTTCTATCATTTGGAATATTTCCTCCAAAGACGCCCATTTAACAGCCTGAACCTCCTCATACTGCAATTTAAGCCCGCATATATCAATGTCCTTTTCTATCAAATAAAAATCGTCAAAGCCGTCATAAAAGTTTATTGTAAAGTTGGGGCGAATATCGGTGAAATCGTAATCGATTCCGACCTCCTCCAAAAGCTCCCGGTGTGCGCCCTGTTGGCTTGTTTCACCTTTAAGAACGCTGCCACCGCAGGTAACGTCCCATAAATTCGGCCATCCCTTTTTAAAAGGCTGCCTTTGTTGGATAAGCATTTGATTTTTTGAATTGAAAATGCAGATATGAACAACTGTGTGGTAATCGCCCTTTTCCAAAGGCACACCTCTGATCAATTCCTTGCCTTTCAGCTGTCGGTTAATATCATAAGCGTCCCAAAGCTCCATAGTAATTCCTTTCACATTTTCTTTTTTTGCTTAACGGTTTTTTTAACAATATTCTGCCTGCTGTCCTTTAAAAAAACAAAGTGAATAACAAACTGAAAAGCACCTAATCCGATAAGCAATACAAGAGCAATAACGGTTCCTGCATTCCACATACTGCTTATAGAGAAATAAATTATCAGATAAACTGCCGCAAGACATAAAATAATGCCTGTGACTAACGGCGACTGGCCCTTTTTCATGACGTTTGGAGCTTTTTAGCTCTGAGTGTGTTTTCCATAAGCATTGCGATAGTCATGGGACCTACCCCGCCGGGAACAGGTGTTATGTAGCTGCATTTGGGAGCGACATTTTCAAAATCCACATCGCCGCAAAGCTTTCCCTCGGCATTTCTGTTCATTCCCACATCGATTACAACCGCCCCTTCCTTAACCATATCGGCGGTGACAAAGCCTGCTTTTCCCACAGCCGCAACTAAAATATCCGCCCTTCGGCAAACCTCGGCAAGATTTTTGGTTCTGCTGTGGCAGATGGTTACAGTACCGTTTTCGTGGAGCAAAAGCATACCCATAGGTTTTCCCACAATATTTGAGCGACCTATAACAACACATTCCCTGCCGCTTACATCTGTACCTGTGGAATGTATAAGCTCCATAATTCCTGCGGGAGTGCAGGGAAGGAATGAATATTCGCCTATCATGATTTTTCCTACATTTACAGCGTGGAAGGCGTCAACATCCTTGTTGGGATTAATGTGTTCGATTACGGTTTTTTCGTTTATCTGAGGGGGAAGGGGCAGCTGTACCAAAATACCGTTAATATTATTGTCGTTATTGCAGGTTTCCACCAACTCCAAAAGCTGTTCCTCTATAGTTTCTTCAGGCAAAGCATATTCATAAGAGGTAATGCCGCAAAATTCGCAAGCCTTTTTCTTATTGTTCACATAAACTCTGCTGGCTTGATTATTTCCCACAATGATAACCGCTAAGCCGATTTTTAAGCCCTTTTCCGCTATTTCGTCCCTGACTCTTTCCTTAACGCTCAGTGAAACTGCTTTCCCGTCAATTATTTTCATTTTTCCTGCCCTCCTTTATCTTCATTATTGTTTTCATTTTTATCGTTCGTTTCATCTTCATTGTTTTTTTGGATTTCATTATCTTTAGTTTCGCTGTCCTCGACGCTTTCTCCCAAAATACTTGGTGCGATTTTTTGCGACGCCTCTTTTTTGGCTTTTTTTACGGCCTTTTTTGCATCCGATTTTTCGTTATCCAATTTAATCTTTTTTTCAAATAGTTCAAATCTTTCACGGCTTAAGTCGGTATTAACATAAAGCGGTTTTTGTTCCTTCTTTGTGAAAATACGAAAGTAGATTATCATTATAAGAGCTAAAACAGCGGAAGCTATAGCTATTACCTGTGAAATTTTTAGTGAACCCGCATACAGGCTGTCGGTGCGCAGCGCTTCTATCCAAGCTCTGCCTGAGCCGTACCAAAGCACGAAATACAAAAAAACCTCTCCGTCAAAGCTTCTTATTTTATTTGCCACAAAATGTATCAGAAGAAATCCGACTATACACCAAAGGCTTTCATACAAAAAGCAGGGATGAACCAAAACGTTTGTTTTTTCGGCATTTGAACCCATTGCTTCAATAACAATAGGATCTAATGCAATCTTTGTACCCGTCATTCCCCAAGGAAGATTACCCGCCGTAGGCGCACCGTAGCATTCCTGATTTATAAAGTTTCCCCACCTGCCTATTGACTGACCGATTAAAATAGCGGGTGCGGCAATATCCAAAAGAGGAAGAAACGGCGACTTTTTCACCTTACAAGCTATCAGGGCGGCAATAACGCCAAAAATGATACCGCCGTAAATTGCCAAACCGCCGTCATGTATTTTTGTAAACATGGTAATGAGGTTATATTTATTGTCCGCTTCGGGATTCATAAGATTATAAAACAGGCAGAAATAGGCTCTTGCTCCGATAAATCCCACTATAATGCCGATAAAGGCAATGTCGAAAACATTATCCGATATAAGACCTACCTTTTTTGAATGCTTCATTGCATATAGAAAGCCTAATACGACGCCGAGAGCTATAAGTATTCCATACCAATAAATGTCCAAGCCGAACAGCTTAAAAGCTACTCGGTCAATTTCAATATCTCCCGAAAACAGATTTGGAAACTCTACTGATTCTTTTAACAAACGCATAATATTTTGTCCTTTCTTTTATATTGTCGGTTCGACGACCGAAATGCTGCAATTATCTATATCCAACTTATTAAGAGCGTCCAATATGTCCTCATAAGTCAATTTGGAAATAATATCAACACCGTCAAAAACATTCACTCCCAGCATTTCCGCATTAAGCATAGATGTGGCATTTGAACTGACATTTTCAAAATAATACAGAAATCCTCCGTAGACTCTTTTTTTGATGTTTTCAAATTCCTCCCTGTTCGGCAGCTCTGTTCTCAAACGATTAAGCTCTGAGTTAATTTTTTCCTTAAGAAGAAAAGGTTCTTTTGATTCTCCGTCAATAACGCAGACGAAAGCTCCTCTGCAATAAAAAACGCCCACATTAAAGCTTTCGTTTATAAGACCCTGCTCGTACATATTTGTATAAAATGAAGATGTACAGCCTAAACAGGTTTCCAGCATAACCGTATAGGTAATATAAGCCGTTTGGGCTTCTTTCGATGTCATCTGAGGAAACTTGTACATTATATTAAATAAAGGGTGCGCACAGGGAAGCTTTACCGTCACGGTTTTTTCCTTAACCTCGTAAGGCTCATCGGGAATTATTTTTTCAAGCTTATGATTTTTGGAGGGCTTTAGATATTTATCGCAAATTTCAAGAACCTTTTCCGTATCAAAGCTGCCCGCAATGGATAAAATCATATTGTTAAGATTGTAAAATGTATCATAGCAGCGGTATAAAAGCTCTTTGTTTATTTTTGCAATACTTTCCGCACTGCCCGCAATGTCAATTCTGATAGGATTGTTGTAATAAACCGCTTGTAAGCAGTTAAAAAACACTCTCCAACCGGGATCGTCCTGATACATATCTATTTCCTGTGCAATAATCCCTCGTTCTTTTTCCACATTCTCATCGGTAAAATAAGGTTTTTGAACAAAATTTAAAAGAATCTCCAAATTTTCTTCAAACTTTTGCGTGCAGGAAAAAAGATAAACGGTTCTGTCAAAGGAGGTATAAGCGTTGGCGTTAGCGCCTGTTTTCGCAAATTCGGAAAAAACGCTGCACTCATCGCTTTCAAAAAGCTTATGCTCAAGGTAATGCGCAATCCCCTCTGGAACGGTAACAAAATCTTCATTCTCATCGGTTTTAAAGCATGTGTCAACCGATCCGTAATTTGTGCCGAATAAAGCGTAAGTGCTGCTGTACTTTTCCATAGGATAAAGGCATATGGTACAGCCGCAGGGGTGCTTTATCCGTATATTTTTTTCGCCTATTCTTGTGTTTTCAATTATTTCTTTTTTATATTCCATTTTTTCTTTTTCTTTCTTTAAAAGGTATCTGATTACTAATGCCTGACTGCAACTGATTTTTAATCATCTTATAGACAACTTTGAAAAAATCCTGCGTTTTTTGCTTTGTCAAACCGCCTCGCTATATCGCAAATAACTGCGGCGGCTTTCCTCGCACCAATCGCAGCCTTTTCGCATACTTGTCTATAATCCGATTAAGAAACAGTATGAAAACAGACAATCCTTGCGGTCTGTTTTTTGCATATTCCCGCCTATTTTCAATCTGAAATTAGTATAAAAATAAATAACTTTCATATTGCGGCTTTTCAAACAGCTTTTAATTCATTCTCATCGTCGGAAGTAAGCACATAAAATGTATCAAGCCTTAAAGACCGTGCAGCTTTAATTATTTCCTCTTTGGTAATCTTTTCATCACGTTCTGCCCATTCTTCGGGTGTGGCTATATTGTCACAGTAAATTCGCGACAAATACCATACGGTAATAGAATTTAAGCTGTCATTATAAGATTTAAGATAGTTTTTGCGGTACATTTTGGCATTCACTATATCTTCTTCTGAAAATTCTCCGTTTTTCAGAAGCTCTAATTGATTTAATATTTCACTATATGCTTTTTCAATATTTGTCTTTTCAACTCCGCAGGAAACGGATAAAGTCCCCTTAAGCCAATTTATATTTGACCAGCAGCTGTAGCACAGCGACATTTTTTCTCGGACATTTACAAAAAGCTTTGATGTGGGAGTATCGCCGAAAATTTCATTCATAACAGTTAAAGCGGAAAGATTATCGCAGTCTGTTTTAAAACCCAAAATAAGCTTGCTTTGAGTTATGTCCATTTTATCCTCGACTTTTTCGGGAACGGCTTTTAAAGGACTTTTATGTGTTTTACAGGAAAAAATTTCGTTACGGGTTAGCTTTGTAAATAGGGAAGTGAGTTTTTTCTTAACATCTTCAAAATCACTTGTTCCGGAACAAATTATTTCAATGCGGCAATGCTGCAAAATGCGAAGATAAGCTCTGTATGCAGATTCTGCCGTTACCCTTTTTACTCCCTTAACTGTTCCCAATACTCTGAAGGCATAAGGCTCGCCTTTATACATAATTTCCGCAGCATTTTGCGAAGCGTAGAATGATTTATCATTTATTTCCGATTCAATATCGTCAATAACCGACTGTTTTTCCAAGTTTAAAAATTTTTCTTCAAATTTGTTGTTTTCCGCCAAAGGATTAAATAAACAATCGGCTAATATTTCAACCGCTTCATTATCCATATTCTCTCCGTTTAAGGCATATTTGCTGTCAATATAATTTATTGAAAAGGAAATTGCCTGTGTATCCCCCATGGGGGCAACCCCACCGTTTAGTTTTGCGCAATACATAGCGGAAAGCATATTGTTCATCAAGGCGCAGGTGGGGTATTTACGGCTGCGCTTTGAAATATAGCGGGAAACTACTGCATTTTCCGATGCTATTTCCTCTGACAAGGGAGATAGAAAGGTGATGGTGATAACATTGGTTTTAAATCTCGAATCGGTTATTTTGCTGAAATAAATATCATTGCCGATTTCTCTCCTTTGAAAAATGTTTGCCATTCAGCTTGTCCTTTCTTTTAGCAAAATATTACATCATTATAGTATACCATATTCGATGCTTATTTTCCATAGCTTTCACAAAAAAATCACTATGGATCGTGTTATTAGAAGCAAAAAAATTGGAACCCTATGGGTTCCGAAACTTAAATAATTAGAATGTGTAGAACAAAAGAAAGGAGACAACTAAAAATTAAGTAAATCAATGTGATTTAACTTACTTGTATTATATAACATTTTGTTGAGATTGTCAATAACTTTTTCACGCCACTGAAAATATTTAGATATTTTGTCAAATATGAATGTGGAAAATTTACAAACTGCACATAAAAATGTAAAAATATTCTATTGCCGATATATCATTTTGTATAAATATTTGCAAAACAGTACGTAAACTGTCAACCGCTTAATAAATTTATTTTGCAGACTTTATGTTTTTTCTTTGATCAATAAATAGCTCTGCTCCAAAAGATAAAAAACAGTTTCATCTTTAACAGTATCGTCTAATATTACAGATATCCACTTATCCTTATTCATATGATAAGCAGGGAAGAAGCCGTTTTGTTTTTGCAGTTCTCCGACCATCAATGGATCGCACTTTACATTTAATACATAAACGATTTTTTCATCATTAATCCCCAACCTGCTTTTGGGAATATCCATAACTATGCCAAACCATTTTTTGTTTATGCTGTTTCTATACACATAGGTATTCGGCGTTTTTTCCCACAGATATTCGGGTTCAACACCGTAATAATCCTTAACATACTTATTTATTCTGTCCTTTTGTACGGTTCTTGCCATTTTCACACCTTCTACTATATCATTAGCAATATTTTATCACACTAATCCTGCTTTTTCAATATTTTTGCATTTTTTGTTGTTTTTCGCTGCCATTTTCCTGCCGTTTACGCATTTTCAGCCAATTTATAAAGCCGTAAATGTCATTAACCAAAAAAACGGTAAAGCAAATAACCTCCGACAAATGTGAAATATCATTTATTGCCGCTAAAGTCCATAAAACAATCAGCATGATATCATTAACAGCAAGGGAAGCATTACAAAAATAACAGAACAGCTCCATAATGCTATTTCTCCCTTAGTGAAATAGTTTTTTATTCGTTTCGGCATAACACTCTCCAAAACAAAAGGCATCTGTATACACATCTTCAAAGACCTAATGATGTGTAACAAATGCCTTAGCATTTTATCTACCCGGCGGCAGAAAAATTCCTATTACTTATGCAGATTTGTAGCTTTATAGGAAGTGTGAAGCACCTCATGTGCCTTAT
>CANEHP010000024.1 GCA_947427325.1 uncultured Clostridia bacterium
AAAGCCGCTGCCGAGAAAGCTGCCGCCGAGAAAGCCGCCGCCGAGAAAGCTGCCGCCGAGAAAGCTGCCGCCGAGAAAGCCGCTGCCGAAAAAGCCGCTGCCGAGAAAGCTGCCGCCGAGAAAGCCGCCGCCGAGAAAGCTGCCGCCGAGAAAGCTGCCGCCGAGAAAGCCGCTGCCGAAAAAGCCGCTGCCGAGAAAGCTGCCGCCGAGAAAGCCGCCGCCGAGAAAGCTGCCGCCGAGAAAGCCGCTGCCGAAAAAGCCGCCGACGATAAGGCTGACGCCGAACAAATTAACAACGAAAATGATATTGAAAAGGAAGAGCTTACCCAATATGCTGCGGACCTTGATGAAGAAGCAGAGGAGGTTTGCCCTGCCGCAGAACCGATAAGGGATACGGCTGAACGGGATGATGTGGATATAATCGACATCGCTCAAGTAAAAAAGGAAAATTTTACCGAAACAGCAATGCCCTCAGAAAAACCGGTCAATCCTCCGGGCTTCAACAATTACATAAACAGACACAACCAAGCCCAAGGCAGCTGTCCCAACTGCCAAAGAAAAAGGTTGGGACAATGAACGGTCTTGCTTCGGTATTTGCCGATGGTGACAAAAGGCTTATAAGCGTGCTTTTAATGGTGTTGATGCAGGAAAACTGCGATAAAACCTTGATTTTGGCGCTGATTTATATTTTGTTTGCATAGTTTTTGTTTATTTGGGGAAAATAACTTTGAATAAAGGAAGTTACATTGTTTAACAGCTTATGTAAATGTCCTGTATTCAAATATACTTCAATTTTACTTCAATTATCGGAGGACTATTATGAATAACAAAAATCAGCAAAATCAGCAGAATCAGCAAAACAAGCAGAATCAGCAGAGCCAGAATCAGCAGAATCAGAACCAGCAGAATCAGCAGAACAAGAAAAAGCAGAACAACGAAAACTAATCATTTTGTAATGAACTATGCCGCAGATTTATGAAAAACTCGGCGCTTTAGAACTCGGTTTTTTCAATTTGGATTGATATTACAAAATATCAAAGCATACTGCACCTCACAAAATTGTGAGGTGCAGTATGCTTTGAAATAAAATTTATTCTTTATTATCCCTTGCCTTTTGGTTAGCTCTGTAAGAAAGATAATTTTCAAGGATTACCGCAGCAGCTACCGCATCTATTACCGCCTTGCGTTTTTTTCCCCTTTTGTTTACCTCGCTCATCATCCGGTGAGCGGTAACGGTAGTTCCCCGCTCGTCCCACATCTCCACGGGCACATTTGCAAGAGTACGCAGTAAATCGGCAAACTGACAGCATTTTTCGCTTCGAGGGCCTTTTGTTCCGTTCATATTTATGGGATTGCCCACTACCAGCATTTCCGCTCCGTTTTCTTCGGCAGCCTTGGCTACCTTCTCGGCGCACCTTTCAAAGCTCCGCTCGTCAATAATGCACAAGGGAGTAGCCAAAACCTCATTTTTATCGCAGCAGGCAAGCCCTGTGTGAGCGTCGCCGTAATCCACAGCCATAATTTTCATAAGCTGTTATGCTCTTTCCTTGTACTCTTTAAGAGCGTTGGCAAGCTGTGCGGGACACGATGTTCCCTTTCCGTTGCAGTCGATGCCGTCAAGCCTTTTTATAACCTCGTCAACGGTCATACCCTTTACAAGGCTTGAAATTCCCTGAAGATTTCCGTTGCAGCCGCCGATTACCTTTACGTCCTTTACAATTCCTTCCTCAACTTCAATAGTCATTTTGCGTGAGCAAACTCCTCTTGGTGTGTATTCGATAATCATAATATAACTCCTATCTGCTCATTACAGAGCTGTTTTTATTTTCAAAACAGCATAATTATACATTTTATGTACAGTGCTGTTTATATGAAATTTTAAATACTGACGTCGGGTTGAAAAGCTATTCCCTTTTTCTCGTCCTCCCATGCCTTTGCGACCGCCCTTGAAACGCTTTCGGCAACATTTTTATTTAACGGGCTTGCAATAATGTTTTCGGGACTTATTTCGTTATCGGGAATAACCGATGCAATGGCATAAGCCGCCGCAAGCTTCATATTTTCGGTTATTTCCTTTGCTCTTACCGATAAAGCGCCTTTAAAAATTCCGGGAAAAACCAAAACATTGTTAATCTGATTGGGAAAATCGCTTCTGCCCGTTCCGACAATATACGCTCCCGATTCCTTTGCGATATACGGCATAATTTCAGGCACAGGATTAGCCATTGCAAAAATAATGGGCTTGTCTGCCATAGATTTTATCATTTCGCCCGTAAACAGCCCGGGTCTTGAAACGCCGATAAGCACGTCAGCACCCTTTACAGCCTCCTTTAAATTTCCCTTTCTTACATTAGCGTTGGTTTTTTTGGAAATTTCGCTGTGAGCGGGATTTTCGTATTCATCGTCTCGGTTTATTATGCCGCAAAGATCAACCATTATTAAATCCTTAATGCCCAAGCTTAAAAGAAAGCTTCCTATTGCAATTCCCGCAGCTCCTGCGCCGTTGATTACAACAGTTAAATCGCTTATTTCCTTGCCTGCGCATTTAGCCGCATTTATAAGCGCAGCGGCAACGACCACCGCCGTTCCGTGCTGATCGTCATGGAATACGGGTATATCAAGCTTTTCCTTAAGCCTTTTTTCAATTTCAAAGCACCTCGGCGCAGCAATATCCTCAAGGTTAATGCCGCCAAAGCTGTCGCTTATAAGCTCGATGGTTCTTACGATCTCGTTCACGTCCTTGCTTTTAACACAAAGGGGGAAAGCGTCCACTCCCGCAAATTCCTTAAATAAGCAGCATTTACCCTCCATAACGGGCATACCTGCCAAGCCCCCTATATCGCCCAAGCCTAACACGGCTGTTCCGTCGGTAATAACCGCCACCAGATTTGCCCTTCTTGTAAGGCTGTAGGACAGTTCGGGATCTTTTTGTATTTGCAGGCAGGGTTCTGCAACGCCCGGAGTATATGCAAGGGACAGATCTTCTCTTGTATTGATAGGCGCACGGGAAATAACCTCAATTTTTCCCTGCCATTCATAGTGCTTTTTTAATGCTTCCTGCTTTGTGTTCATCACTTAATTCCCTTCATTTAATAATGCTTTTTATTATATCAATTCTTTAACATACAGTCTGTCTGTTCCGTTAGCGTAGTTAACAATATCTCCCATATAACGATATCCGTATTTTTCATACAGGCCTGTATGTATTGACGGGATATATGTTTTTTCAAATCCGTTTTCCTTCGCATATTCGTTTGCAAAAGCAATCAGTCTTTCACTGATTCGGCGTCCTCGGTAATCCTCCGCCACAAAGACCCCCGATATCCATGGGTATATTTCGGGCAGCGGGTAATAGTCGCTCTTTCTGATGTAGGCAATTCCTGCAATTTGACCCTCCACCGTTGCCGCAAAGGGAGTTTCCCAATCGGTAAATGCCCATGTCCGAAGCTCCTCCAACATATGGTCTTTTACTTCCTCCCATGAAAAACCTTCAACAAAACGGATCAGTTTGTCTGCCAAGTCCGTATTTTTTTTACCTTTTTAAGCTCCAATGCATCTATGCTGAAATCTTTTTTTGCAGCCATAAAATACCTCTATATTTTTTTCTCTCTGTATTTATGTATTTTTGTGAGCTAAAATTTTACCCAAGGATTCCTGCGGAGTCAGGTTGTAGCCTAAGGATATGGGATAGTGATTGTAAAATCCATGAAAATCACTGCCCCCCGTGGCAATAAGTCCGTATTTTTCACATATATCAAGAAGCGTTTTTTCATCTCCCGGCTTTAAGCTTTGATGCCAGACCTCGACGCCGTCCAGCCTGTTATCCTTTGCCAGCTCCTCAATAAGCTCGAAATTATCGAATACTCTCGGGTGCGCCATTACCGCCAAGCCCCCTGCGGAATGAATCAGGTCAAGGACAAAATGGACCTCGGGGCTTGACATAGTTTCATTGCTGACCTCTACGGCGCAAAGCCCTGTTTTTGAGTCAAAAAGCTCATCGTAAACCTCGCCGTACAGCTCTGTTGTATAACCGTAATCCATCAGAGCGTGCATTATGTGACCCTTGTATATAGCCTTGCTGCCGGAAGAATATTTAACTATGTTTTCCAAGGTTATGGGATATCTGTCGAGAACCTTCATAGCCATTTTCTTGCCTCTTTGGCGGCGCATTTCGCTGTTTCTCATACAAAGTCCTTCAAGTCGGTCCGGCTTTTGCGGAACATAGCACAGAATATGCGCTTT
The DNA here is from genome assembly GCA_947427325.1 of uncultured Clostridia bacterium. Lineage (GTDB taxonomy): Bacteria > Bacillota > Clostridia > Oscillospirales > Ruminococcaceae > Ruminiclostridium_E. Next base: position 4,243 of record CANEHP010000024.1, read on the forward strand.
CGCTTCCCTTTTCCCGTCATAGGCGGAAAACTCCACAGCGGGAACAATTTCAATTCCGTAACGCTGCCCCAGCACATTTGCTCTTGAAATAGAGGAAAGACAATCATGGTCGGTTATGGCAAGGTAATCAATTCCGTTTCTTTTTGCCTGTGCAATAACCTCCTCTATCCCCAATGAACCGTCGGACAAGGTGGTGTGGCAATGCAAATCTGCTTTCATAATTTTACCTCGTAATGTAGCGGCAAGATATTCCACGGCAGTCGGTAATCATTTCCTATCCTGCATTTAAAACTTGTTCTCATAGAAATTGGCACGCATCTTTTCGGCAAATTTTGCCGATGACTGCGTCAAAATTCCCTGAAATACACGAGTATTCCTGCGGAATTTTTCCTTGTCCTCGACAAAATTTTGCTCGAAAATCTGCGCACCATTCCTATGAGAACAAGTTCTTAAACTCTTTCATTCAAAAAAAACTGATTTTTATAACATTATATAAATTATAGCATTTTTATTCAACAAATGCAAGTAAAATTGACAAATAGTTTTAAAGCCTGTTCACATAGGAATTAGCACTTGCCTTTTCGGCAGATTCTGCCAATTAACTCTTTAAAATTTCACGATAATGCCGACAATGCTGCGAGTTTTTACCGCTTCTTAATCAGATTTGTCCGCAACTCGATTGAAAAACGGTATTAACCCGCTCCCGATAATGAACCCGAAAAATCCTACCGAAAAACGTACCGTCTCAATACGGACAGTTTGTTGACAGGAAAAATACAGAACCGCATAAAACGGTTTATCTTGACACAACCGCTTAAATATGGTATTATTTCATAATGTAAGAGTATGTAAATTTTGAGGTGGTATAATGTTAAAGTACGGTATGTGGGATCTGCCCGGGCTTGATTTTTTTCAGTGCAGGAATGTTTTTAAGGGCAGCAAGGATAATTTCAGATTTGCTGCCTTTGGAGAAGACGACATAAAGGTTCTTTATTGGTTCGGGGACGTTTGCCTTGAATGTGCGGAGAATATAGAGGAAAAGCATTTTGAAACGAGCGAACAGTCTCTTTATGATATAAATGAGTTTTTATCTTCTGTATATAAACCGGAAAATTAAGAACAAGTTCTAAAATATAAAATCATTCTATCAAAACCTTTCCCCTCATAAAAATAATATATAATTATTTTTGGAGGGAAAATATGTATAACCGAGAAAATGCCGTTAGATACGCAGAAAAATGGGCTTATGAGAGAAATCCCGATTTTTACGATTTTGACGAAATAGGAGGCGACTGCACAAATTTTGTTTCACAGTGCATTTATGCCGGCTGCGGAGTTATGAACTACACTCCCGATCTTGGCTGGTACTATATAAGCCCCGATGACAGAAGCGCAGCCTGGACGGGTGTGGAATATCTTTATAATTTTCTTGTTTCAAATGAAGAAAACGGTCCCTATGGGGAGGAGCTGCCCCTATCCCTTGCCGCAATCGGCGATGTGATACAGCTTTCTTTTGACGGAATAAGCTATTCCCACACTCTTATCGTCACAAGAACGGGGATTTTTCCCTATGCCGGTAATATTCTTATTGCCTCTCACTCCTATGACGCCTTTGACAGACCGCTTAACACTTATGATTATGTCAGAGCAAGGCTTATTCACATTTTAGGGGCAAGAGGAAATGAGTAGATTTGTAACGAAGCGTTGCTGCTTTTTACAAATTAGAGCGTGTTCACATAAAATCAGTATGCAGGTTTTCATGCAGATTTTCGTGCATATTTTCGTGCATAATCTTGTTGCCTGCAAGGCAAAATTTTGCAGGAATATCGTCATATTTCAAAAAATTTTAACGAAGCAGGCGGCAAAATTTGCCGAAAAGATGCATGCCGAGCTTTATGTGAACACGCTCTAAATGCATTGTCCATATCATAAAATAAATAAAAGGAAGATTAAAATGGCACTTGAATATCCGCAGAATATAAGAAATTTTTGTATCATTGCCCATATAGACCACGGTAAATCCACCTTGGCGGACAGAATTTTGGAGCTTACGAAAACCGTTGCCCAAAGAGATATGGAGGAGCAGCTTCTTGACAATATGGAGCTGGAGCGAGAAAGAGGGATCACCATTAAAGCCCGTGCGGTAAGACTGAACTACACCGCCGTGGACGGAAACGAGTACGTATTTAACCTTATCGACACTCCCGGTCATGTTGACTTTAACTATGAGGTTTCACGCTCTCTTAACGCCTGCGAGGGAGCGATACTTATTGTAGACGCTTCGCAGGGAATAGAGGCGCAGACCTTGGCTAATACCTATCTTGCCGTTGAACAGGATCTTGAGATCGTACCCGTAATCAACAAGATAGACCTGCCCTCCGCCCGTCCCGATGAGGCAAAGGAGGAGATCGAAACGGTTATCGGTATTCCCGCCGATGATGCGCCCTGTATCTCCGCAAAAATGGGAATAAATATTGAAGCGGTTATGGAACAGGTAGTTAAGTGTGTTCCCTGCCCCAAAGGAGATAAGGACGCAAAGCTTAAGGCTCTTATTTTTGACAGCTACTATGACGCCTATAAGGGAGTTATCGTTCATATAAGAGTTAAGGAAGGCACTGTCAGGACGGGAGATAAAATCCGTATGATGGCGACGGGGGCGGAGTTTCAGGTTACGGAGCTTGGCTATATGGGCGCAACGGAGCTTATCTCGGCAGATGAGCTGAGAGCGGGGGAGGTTGGCTATATTGCCGCTTCCATTAAATCTATCGGCGATACGAAGGTGGGCGATACCGTTACACTTGCCGATGATCCCGCCGCAGAGGCTCTTGCGGGATACAGAAATGTCAACCCTATGGTATTCAGCGGTATTTATCCCGCAGACGGCTCAAAGTATCAGGATCTGCGTGACGCTCTTGACAAATTGCAGCTTAACGACGCTTCTCTTTCCTTTGATCCCGAAACCTCAATAGCCTTGGGCTTCGGCTTCAGGTGCGGATTTTTGGGACTGCTTCATATGGATATTATACAGGAAAGACTGGAAAGAGAGTATAATTTGGATATAATCACTACCGCTCCCTCCGTCGTTTACAGAATCACCAAAACCAACGGCGAGGTGGTAATGATAGACAACCCCACCAACTACCCCGACGTATCGGAAATAGAGCAGGCGGAAGAACCCATAGTCTGCGCACACATCTTTTCCCCCTCGGACTTTGTGGGCAGCATTATGGAGCTTTGCCAGGACAGGCGGGGTGTGTTTAAGGATATGAAATATTTAGACGATAAGCGTGTGGATATTCATTACGAGCTGCCCTTAAACGAAATTGTCTACGATTTCTTTGACGCTTTAAAATCCCGTTCAAGGGGCTATGCAAGCTATGACTATGAAATAATCGGCTTTGCTCCTTCTAAATTAGTTAAGCTGGATATTATGCTTAACGGCGACGTGGTTGACGCTTTATCCTTTATAGTCCATACCGACAAGGCGTATCCAAGGGCGAGAAGAATTTGCGAAAAGCTTAAGGAGAATATCCCAAGACAGCTTTTTGAAGTGCCTGTACAGGCGGCGATAGGCGGAAAAATTATTGCAAGGGAAACCATTAAGGCTATGAGAAAGGACGTACTTGCAAAATGCTACGGCGGCGATATTACAAGAAAGAAAAAGCTGCTTGAAAAGCAAAAGGAAGGCAAAAAGCGCATGCGCCGGCTCGGAACCGTTTCCGTACCCCAGGAGGCGTTTATGGCTGTGCTGAAGTTAGACGAATGATTGTGTGGGTCTGATAATATGACGGGACTGTATATTCATATACCCTTTTGCCTTGCCAAATGCCCTTACTGTGATTTTTATTCGGTACAATACGGCAGGGGCTTGGCAGAAGAGTACAAAAGGGCGGTAATACGCAATTTAAATTATTATAAAGACGAAAAGTTTGATACGGTGTATTTTGGAGGAGGTACACCGATTTTGCTTTGGAAGGAAATAGTCGAAATTTTAGAAAACGTTTCCGCCGCCGACAATGCGGAAATTACGCTGGAAGCCAATCCCTGCGTTGTTTTAAAAGAAAGCCTTACAGAGCTTAGGCATGCGGGCGTGAACCGAATTTCCTTAGGCGTGCAGAGTCTTAACGACAAGGAATTGAAGGCGCTGGGCAGACGGCATAACGGGGAAGCCGCAATAAAAGCCGCAGAAACGGCTTATAACTGCGGATTTAAAAATATTTCGGCGGATCTGATGCTTGCTACTCCCCTGCAAACAAAGGAAAGCCTTTACGAAACGGTTTCGGAATTGGGGAAGCTGCCTGTGTCGCATATTTCGGCTTATATGCTTAAAATAGAGGAAAACACGCCCTTTGCGCAAAGAGAATTGCCCTTGCCCGATGAGGACGTTATATGTGAAATGTATCTGAATACGGTAAAACAGCTTGAGGATTTGGGTTTTAGGCAGTATGAGATAAGCAATTTTGCAAAGGAAGGCTTTATTTGCAGGCATAATATGAAATATTGGAATTGCGGGGAATATTTGGGAATAGGACCTGCCGCACATTCATACTATAAAGGTGAGAGGTTTTTTGTTAACAGAGATATGGACGGCTTTATACGCTCCGAAAGGCAGGAAGCCGTGAGAGAAGACCCCCGGGGCGCAGCATTCGGCGGTTATGAGGAGTATGCCATGCTAAGGCTGAGGCTTGCGGAAGGGCTTAATCTGAAGGAATATAAGCGGCGCGGGGGAAATGCGGAAATGCTTTTAAAGGAAGCGGCAAAAATTCCGAAAGGCTGTTTTAATTTTAACGGTGAAAGCATTTCGCTTACGCCAAAGGGATTTTTGGTTTCCAATACAATAATAGCCAAGCTTTTGATGTACCGTTGACAAGCTGCAAAATTTTAGGAATATGCATAAACATTGAATTTTTAAAAACTAATGTTAAATTATCATAAATCTATCATATTCGGAGTATATAATAAAAGCAACCTAAAGTAAGCGATTTTCTTTTGTGAAGTATTGCGGGGGAGAATCCTTACGCCTAATAATTACGGACATTCCGATAAAAATATATTCCTCCACTATTTTCCTTTTCCTCCGAACGATATGATGTTCGGAGGAATTTTATTTTTTCGGTATCCTGTGATAACGCCGAAATGCGGAAATATGCCATATTTTTCTTGACAAACGCCTGATATGGCTTTATAATAATATAGTATGTGAAATTTTTTCGGTTTGGAGGAAAAATTTGTTTACTGAAATCGATAAGCTTAAAATAAATTATATATGCGAGGGCGGCGGACAGCAAAGCGTACTGCTTTTGCACGGCTGGGGAGCAAATATTACCCTTTTTGACCGGATAATAAACCATTTATCGCCCTTTTTTAAGGTTTATGCCCCTGATTTGCCGGGATTTGGGGAAAGCGATGAACCTGCGACCCCTTGGAGCGTGGACGATTATGTGGATTTTGTTATAAAATTCTGCGAGAAAACGGGCATAAAAAGCTGTTTTCTTATCAGCCACAGCTTCGGCGGCAGAATTACCGTCAAACTGATGTCAAGAAAAAATCTGCCCTTTACCGTGGAGAAAATAGTGCTTACGGGAAGCGCAGGCATCCGTCCCAAGCAGTCGGCTAAAAGCAAGATTAAAACAAGGCTTTATAAAACGGGCAAAGGCATACTTTCGACAAAACTGTGTCAGAAGCTTATGCCGAACGCTTTGGAGAATTTAAGAAGGAAAAACGGCTCGGCGGACTATAATGCCGCTTCGCCAATTATGCGTCAGTGTCTTGTTAAGGCGGTAAACGAGGATCTGACGGAGCTTATACCGAATATCAATGTTCCCACCCTGCTTGTATGGGGCGAAAAGGACGACGCCGTTCCTCTTTCGGACGCTCGGCTTATGGAAAGGCTGATTAAGGATTCCGGGCTGGTGGTGTTTGAGGGCTGCGGACATTTTGCTTTTCTTGAACAGGGCGGCAGATTTTGCCGTATTCTCGATTCTTTTTTTGATATAAAGTAATGTCGGCTTTCTCGGCGGTTTCACCGCCAACAACCTGCTATCCACGGCGAATCATACTGCTGACCTTGTCTACAGTATGATAAAGAAACAGTATAAGGAGTTTTTATGGCTTACACTCTTTTGATAATCGGATATATAGTTTTCTTCTCGGCGCTGCTTTTAAGCTTTATAATGAACTTTATTCACTATATGCATATGTTTCAGCTTAACTCATACAGCGCAGGGGAGCAGATTCATTGGATAAAAAATAATATTAAAAACATTGTTTTCAGGCATATTTTTCCCTTAGCTGCCGCTTTATTTGCGCTCTTTTCCTGCGTTGTTATGAACGGTGCTCTGTTTGGCGAGAATCCCGCAGGCGCAGGTTATAATGCCCCCTATAAAGTATGCACTTGGGATTTGATTATTTGCGGCACATTGATTATAATAGGCTCGTTTTTCTGCAAAAACAATCAGCCTGTTAAGAAAAAACTGGTGTTCACGCCGAGAGTTATAAGAATGTGCGTAACCTCTGCGGTTGTTTACGGTTTGGTTTGTGCAGTGTCAATGATTTTCCTTTTTGACAGCGGCTTTAATCTTTTTGCGCTGTGTCTGTGGCAAATTTTCTCACTTTTTATGCCCATTACAGCCAATTTTATCAACAAGCCGGTTGAAAAAGGGGTAAACAATCACTATATCAATGACGCAAAAAGGATTATTAACGAGCTGCCCGATCTTAAAGTAATAGGAATTACGGGAAGCTACGGCAAAACCTCCACAAAGTTTTATTTAAACAAGCTTTTATCCGCAAAATACAACGTGCTGATGACCCCGGAAAGCTACAACACCACTATGGGAGTGGTTAAAACGGTCCGCGGCTCTCTTAACGCTACCTATGACTATTTTATCTGTGAAATGGGCGCAAAGGGAGTGGGAGAGATCAAAGAAATATGCGACATTGTTCACCCTATGCACTCTATGATTACCTCTATCGGCGAACAGCACCTTGAAACCTTTAAGTCGGTGGAAAATATTATAAAGACAAAATTTGAAATTGCCGATTGTATCAGTGACGGCTTGGTATTTTTAAATTATGACAATGATTTTATCAGAGAGCATAAAACAGATAAAAACATTGTGTCCTACGGCTTTGACCCTGCCTATGAATACTATGGGGACAATATCCGAGTCACCGCAAAGGGAACTTCCTTTACCGTTCATCACGGCGGTGAGACTGCGGATTTTTCCACCAAGCTTATCGGTGCGCATAATGTTCAGAATATAGTGGGGGCTATTGCCGCTGCCAATAAAATGGGGGTTTCCTTTGAGGAGTTAAAAATGCCCGTTCACAGGCTTGAAGCAGTTCCCCACCGCATGCAGATTCTGGATAAGGGCAATTCCGTTGTTATAGACGACGCATTTAACAGCAATCCCGTAGGAGCAAAGGCGGCGCTTGATACCCTCGGACTTATTGAGGGGTACAGGATTCTTGTTTCTCCCGGAATGGTGGATTTAGGCGAAAGGGAGTATGAGCTTAACAAAGAGTTCGGAAAACAGGCGGCGGAGGTTTGCGACTTTGTTATCGCCGTGGGAGAAAAGCGGGCTGTGCCTATTGAGGACGGACTTAAGGAAGCCTGCTATCCCGAGGAAAAAACCTTTGTGGCTAAAAATCTTAATGAGGCGCTGGCTAAGTGCGATATGCTGAAAACGGGCGGATTGAAGAAGATTATTTTGCTTGAAAACGACCTGCCGGATAATTATTAAAATGGAGCTTATAAAATGCTTATAAAATAAAGGAGTATTGATAATGAATGAAGATGTGGTTCGTCACTATGATAAACTGATAGATGAAAACAATGATCCTGTCTGTGACCCGAAGCCGCTTAAAGCTTATATGGACAAATGGGACGGAAGCGATTTTATAAGCAAGCTGAACCTTAACAAACAATCTTCGGTTTTTGAAATAGGAGTAGGTACGGGGAGACTTGCCGTGCGTGTTGCTCCCTTGTGCGGAAGCTTCTGCGGAATTGACATTTCTCCTAAAACAATAAACAGAGCTAAGGAAAATCTAAAAGAATACGATAATGTTTCACTTATTTACGGTGATTTTTTAGCTTACAGCTTTACTTGTTCTTTTAATGTTATCTACTCTTCCTTAACCTTTATGCACATCAAAGATAAACAAGCGGCTATTGACAAGGTGGCTTCGCTGCTTTCAGACGGTGGAAAATTCGTTTTATCCGTTGATAAAAACCAAGATGAATATATCGACACAGGTGAAAACAAAATCAGAGTGCATCCCGATAACCCAAACATTATTTCCGCGTGTATTAAAAATACAGGGATGATCATAGAAGATATTTTTGAAACAGAATTTGCTTATGTTTTTTGTGCTAAGCAATAGGAAAGGAGCATATATGAAAATAAGAGTAGGCGTATTCTTCGGAGGAAAGAGCGTTGAGCATGAGGTATCGGTTATCTCTGCCATTCAGGCAATCAATGCATTTAACCGTGAAAAATACGATATTATCCCTGTTTATATCACCAAAAACAACGAATTTTACACGGGCGACTGCGTGGGAAAGATCGAGGAATACCGCAATATTCCCGCACTTTTAAAGAAAAGCACACGCATTTTAATAGTAAGCGACCAAAATAAAACAAAGCTTGTGTGCTATCCCATGAAAAAGTTCGGGGACAGCACGGTGGCTGAAATCGACGTGGCTTTTCCTATAGTTCACGGCACTAACGTTGAGGACGGAGCTTTGCAGGGTTATTTACAGACCCTTAACATTCCCTATGCGGGCTGTGACGTTCTTTCCTCGGCAGTGGGAATGGATAAGTATGTTATGAAGGCTGTGCTTAAGGACAACGGCTTCCCCGTTCTTGAATGTGTGACAGTAAACGCAGGTGAATACGGTAAAAAGCCCGAAGAGGTAATTGCAAAAATTAAGGAAAAAGTGGGATTTCCCGTTATCGTTAAGCCTATAAATTTAGGTTCAAGCGTCGGTATTAAGCTTGGCAGGGACGAGGAGGAGCTGAACGAAGCCTTGGACTACGCCTTTGGTTTTGCGGGAAGGGTGCTTGTGGAAAAGGCTGTTATGAATCTGCGTGAGATAAACTGCTCGGTATGCGGCGACAGCGACGAGGCAAAGGCGAGCGAGTGCGAAGAACCTGTAAGCTCCCACGAGATACTCAGCTTTGACGATAAGTACACGGGCGGTTCAAAGGATTCAAAGACAAGCGGAATGGCTTCCTTAAAGAGAAAAATTCCCGCTGATATTTCCGAGGAGCTTAGAGCGGAAATCCGCGAAATGTCCGTTAAAGCCTTTAAGTGTTTCGGCTGCTGCGGCGTTGCAAGAATCGACTATATGCTTGACGCCGATACAAATCGAATTTATTTTAACGAAATAAACACTATACCCGGAAGTCTTGCTTTTTATCTGTGGGAGCCTTTGGGTACTAAGTATTCGCAGCTGCTGGATATAATTGTTTCTCTTGCTCTAAAGCGTGACAGAGAGCTGAAAAACCTTAATTTTACCTTTGAATCCAATATTCTTGCCGACGTAAGGTTAGGCGGCGTAAAGGGAGGTAAGCTGAATGGCTAAACAGACCTACATAATCGACCTTGCTTTCGGCACTTGGCAAAATCAGATATGGTTTTGTGATATCGGCGAGGACGAAAGTGCAGAAAGACGGTGGACGGACGCAAAACAGGCTCTTGAAGATGTCGGAGATCACTGTTCCAACTCAAACGAATTTTTTAACGAGGCTGTTAAACATTTTGAAAAATACGGATTTATAAGAATACAAAGATAAAACGATTATTTTATGAAAAAGGAAATTGTAATCGGCAAAAACGACTGCGGTCAAAGACTTGACAGATTCTTAGCCAAAGCCTTCCCCGCCCTTAAATCGGGAATCATCAACAAAGCGGTGAGGAATAAAGACGTAAAAATCAACGGAAAACGTACGGAAGCCGCTTACCGATTGGAGAACGGGGACTTGCTTTATTTGTTTTTTCCCGACAGTCTTATTGAGCCTAAAACCGAGTTTAAAGAGGATTTTATGAAGTCGGCTGACAGGCTTAAGATCGTGTATGAGGACGGCAATATTATTCTCGTGGATAAAGAGCAGGGTCTTGTGGTGCATTCGGATAACGAAAACACAGACGACACATTGATTAACCGGATAAAAAAGTATCTGTACCAAAAGGGAGAATACAACCCGCAAAAGGAAAATTCCTTTGCTCCCGCACTTTGCAACAGGATCGACAGGAACACCTGCGGCATTGTTATTGCGGCTAAAAATGCCGAAGCCCTAAGAATCCTTAACGAAAAAATCAAAAACCGTGAGCTGTCAAAAAAATATATTTGCATTGCGGCGGGCGAAATGCCTAAAAGGGAGGATACCCTGACGGCTTATCTTCAAAAGGATTCGGAGGCAAACAAAGTAAAGATAACGGAGGTCAAAAATGCTCAAAACCTTACTGTAAAAACAAAGTATAAGGTTCTTGACAGCTTTGGAGAGCTTTCTCTGCTGGAAATTGAGCTTTTAACGGGGAGAACTCATCAGATAAGGGCGCACTTGGCTTATATGGGGCATTCTCTTTTAGGCGACGGTAAGTACGGCACTAACAGAGTCAATATTAAATACGGCTTTAAAAATCAGGCTTTGTGCAGCTATAAATTGACCTTTGATTTTAAAACAGACGGCGGTATTTTAAATTATTTAGATAAAAAGACATTTCAGGTGGAAGAAATTCCGTTTTTGGATAAATATTATAATATTAAAAGACAAAAGGAAAGGACAAAAAAATGAAATATGCAGTGTTGCTTTGCGACGGAATGGCAGACCTGCCCCGAGAGGATCTGACGGGAAAAACCCCAATGGGTACTGCCAATAAGCCCAATATGGACAGGCTGGCCAAAGTTTCCGAGGTGGGTTTGGTTAAGACCGTTATCGATACCTTAAAGCCCGGCAGCGATGTGGCTAATCTTTCGGTTTTGGGCTACGACCCCTCCGTTTATTATTCGGGACGCTCTCCTCTTGAAGCGGGAAGCATCGGAATAGATATGAAGCCTACGGACGTTTCGTTCAGATGTAATCTTGTCACTCTTTCCGATGAAGAAAGGTATGAGGATAAGACAATGGTCGACTACTGCTCGGGAGATATCTCTTCCCGGGAGGCGGCTGAGCTTATTTCTTTTATCGGGGAAAAAATGGGCAGTGAAAAGTTCAGCTTTTACAGCGGAGTAAGCTACCGTCACTGCCTTATATGGGACAGGGGCACTCTTGATGTGGGAACGCTTACTCCCCCCCACGATATTACGGGAAGAAAAATCACCGAATATTTAGGCGTAAACGAGAATGGCAGAGAGCTTCTTGATATGATGGTGCGTTCCTATGATTTGTTAAAGGATCACCCCGTCAACAAAAAGAGAACGGAAAAGGGTCTGCGTCCTGCCAACAGTATCTGGCTTTGGGGCGAGGGAATTCGCAAGGATTTAACGCCTTTTGAAGAAAAGTACGGGCTTAAGGGAGCTATGATTTCCGCCGTTGACTTGCTTAAGGGAATCGGCAAGTTTACGGGTATGGAGGTAATCAATGTTCAGGGCGCAACAGGGTATATTGACACCAATTTCAGCGGAAAGGCGCAGGCTGCCATTGATACGCTTAAAAGAGGCAATGACTTTGTGTATATTCACGTTGAAGCGCCCGACGAGTGCGGACACCGCTTTGAAATTCAAAATAAGGTTAGGTCAATCGAGCTTATTGACGAGCTTATTTTAGGTCCTTTGCTTAAGGCTTTTGAGGGTGAGGATTTAAAGATTCTTATCTGTCCCGACCACCCTACTCCCCTTGCGCTTAAAACTCACACCAATGCGCCTGTTCCCTATTTGATATATGACAGCCGTAAAAAGGCCGATGGTGTGGATAGGTTCTGTGAAGAAGAAGCGGAAAAAACGGAGCGGTTTATCGGTGTGGGACATACTCTTATGGAGCATTTTCTTGAGAAGTAATGTTGTATAAAAACTTGACACAATCCATTCACCCTCTTACATTTTACTGTTCACCTTTCTTTTTGGATATGTCTACATAGTTCTTTTAGTTAGCTTAAATAATTCTTATTAACGTTATGCCGTTTTTCGGAAAGGTAAAAATTGAGTGAATTTTCTGTATAGACAAGAAAAAAATAGAGCATTTCTTATGTGTATCGTTTTTCTGCTCAATAAAACTACAATCTTCCGTAAAATGTATGTCTTGATTTCATACCGCTTGTATGCTATAATGTTTCAAAAAAGAAAATATAACATACACGGAGGTGCAAATGGAAACACCATTAGTAGTAGGGAAACGTCTAAAAACGATTAGAACAGAAAAACAGTTATCCCTTGATGAAGTTTCAAAACTTACGGACGTAAGTAAACCCATGTTAGGGCAAATTGAACGGGGACAATCCTCACCTACAATTACAACTTTATGGAAAATTGCTGTCGGCTTAAAAATACCATTATCTTCTTTGTTGGAGGAAGAAGAAAAAGAATATACGGTGGTAGATATTCGGTCTAAAGAAGCTATTGTTGAAGCAAATGGTAAAATGAAAGCCTATCCTATTTTTTCATTTGACCCAAATAGAAATATTGAAATTTACTATATTGAATTGTTGGCGGGGTGCCAGCATACAGCAAAAGCCCATTCTAGCGGCGTTGAAGAATATATTTTTGTAATACATGGCTGTATTGAAATGGTAATAGATGATAAAAAAATAGTGCTGAACGAAAATCTGACACTTCGCTTTCAAGCTGATGTTATTCATGCTTATAATAACCCTTATAGCAGCCCTTGTGTTATTTATAATATGGTTTTTTATCCTAAAGCATGATTATTATGGAACGGAGGAAAAAAGATGAAATGGGATTCAAAATTGTATAATGATAGTCAAAATTTTGTAGCAGAATACGGTAAAGGACTTTTGGAATTTGTACCAGTTAAAGCAGGTAAGATATTGGACTTAGGATGTGGAACAGGAACATTAACCAATCAATTAGCAAAACGGTGCAACTATGTATTGGGAATTGATTCATCAGATTCTATGATTGAAGAAGCTAAAAAAAGTTATCCGCATTTAGAGTTTGCAACAGTTGACGCTTTGAAAATATCTTATGAGTGTGAATGGGATATTATTTTTTCAAATGCGGTGTTTCATTGGATAAATGACCATAATCTCTTACTGCAAAAAATCTTTAGAGCCTTAAAGCCAAATGGGAAATTGATATGTGAGTTTGGGGCTTATGGAAATATCTCTGTAATAGAAAATGGTTTTAATCATGCTATTCAAAAAATGGGAATGACGTATACATCAAAATTCAATTTTCCTATGGTAAGTGATTTTGAAAGTCTCTTAACTAAAAATGGTTTTAAGATTGAGCAAATTTACAGTTATGACAGACCGACACCACTTAAAGACGGTGAACGAGGATTATTTAATTGGGCAATACAATTTTTTCAAAGTGAATTGGCGCAAATGTCCTCTGAACAGAAAGATAAAGTTTTGACAGTTATGAGCAATGAAATAAAAAGTGAACTTTGGAATGGGACTTGTTGGGTTGCTGATTATAAAAGATTAAGGGCTATTGCTACAAAATTGTTATTTGACAAGCAAAACCCAAAAACACACGGGGAACGCCCAAGAAAAAGCTTTTGTCAAGCGGATTTTCAAGGATTACATTGACAAGTTATGAAGTTGATTACCCGACTAACTTGTCAAAAGTTAGGGGGCAAATCCGCCCCCTTTTTTCTT
>CANEHP010000025.1 GCA_947427325.1 uncultured Clostridia bacterium
AAATAGAAAGTACAAAATAAAAAAATAAAACTACAGCAATACGCCTTACATATTTGAAAAGGGAGACTTAAAATGAAATATCAGGATCTAAGAAAAAATGCGGAATCCGTTGCCCATACCGCAAAAATAGAAGTGCTTCAGCTTGAAGGAACAGCCTATAAGCTGTTCGACAAAAGCTTCAGTCCAACTCAGGTATTTTATGAGGCAATGCTGCAAACCATGGCGGGAGAGGCGGGAATACGAGTTCCCAAAATCTACGGCATAGAGCAGATAGGCGACCGCTTTGCCATTTTATCCGAATATATAGAGGGAAAAACCGTAGCTCAGCTTATGGAGGAGTATCCTGCCAAAAAGGATTATTATCTGAGTCTTTTGGCGGATACGCAGCTTGACATACATTCCCACACCGTTTCGGATATAAAAAAGCTCAAGCACAAGATAAGCAGGGAAATAAAGTCTCTGACGGTAATTGACGATATAAAAAAATACGAGCTGGAAACACGCTTAGAGTCAATGCCCGAGCATAACAAGCTGTGTCATGGAAATTTCGGTCCGGACAATGTGGTTATAGATGAAATGGACGAAGTTATTGTGCTTGATTGGGTGGCTGCTACAAGAGGAAATGCGTCGGCAGATGTTGCCAAAGCATATTTTAAGCTGGCGTTGATCTCCACCGAATTGGCGGAAAAATATATTACAATATTTTGCGAAAAGTCGGAAACAGACAGACAATATGTATATGAATGGCTTCCCTTAATGGCGGCCTGCGGACTTTGCGAAAAGAATCCTACCGAAAAGGAAAAGGCTATATTGTATAGCTGGCTTGATGTTGTTGATTACAGCTGAGAGCATGTATTCATAGGTTATTGCACACGTCTTTTCGGCATATTTTGCCGCTGACTTCGTTAAATTTTCTTGACGGGCGACAGCCCGCCTGCGAAAATTTGCCTTGTCAGCGACAAAATCCGCTCGAAAACCCACGCACAAATCCTATGAATACAAGCTCTGAGGTCGTAATTAACTGTCAAAAATTTAAAGTTGAAAGTTGAAAGTTGACAGTTAGCGAATCTTATTGCCTATACGAATATACGAAGCCGCATATCTTTCAAGGAAACGGCTTGAATGTCAGCAGAAAAAATTTCAAATATGTCGGCGAAGCCGACACCGGCTTGTTGAAAAACCTTTGAAACCTGTGTTTTTTCGACAAGCTGCCGCCGATTTTCGGCAAAGCCGAAAATCAAAAATCGGGCTAAAGCCTCGATTTTAAGGCTATTATCTCAACTCAGGGGAAAACCCTGATGGTTTTCCCCCGAACCCCCTTTCATTCCGAAAAAGAAAAGCTAAGACTTTTTCGACACTCTGATGTCGGCGAAGCCGACACCTCAACTGTCAACTGTTAACCGTAAATTTTTCCCGCCTATCCCTTAAACGCCCAAATTCTAACCGCCAAAAGCACCAACGCCTGAACAAGAATAATCACGGGAAAGCCCTTTGCAAATTTGGGCTTTCTTGTTTTATGCCTTATCAGCTGCATAACAAGATACATGGGCAGCGCGCCGCCGCAAACCCCGACCGTTACCAGAACCGCCTCGGGAACACGGCGTCTTTTAATAACCTTTGCGGCGATCTTATCATAAACGGTAAGTATTGTACCCAAAGCTCCTGCCGCTGCCATAAAGGAAAAAAACAAAATCCACTCTTTTGTCATAGTCCGCCCTGTCAGCCCGTTCACTTGTTTTTTCTGAACAGCTTGCCTAATTTTCGCCTTAAACTGCCGTGCTTGGTTTGTTTTTGCAGCAGCTCCTGTTCTTTTTTAATCTGAGCGTCCCGATTCATTTCGTAAAGGGTAATCAGCCCTCCCGAGTCTTCGTCAAGATATGCCACCTTTCGGTAAACGTTTGAGTCGCTTGGCAGTCCCTTTGATTCCAGCCTGTTGCCCACCTTTGCGCGAACGATGGAGTAGATAACCGCAAAGAGAGGAATCCCTATTATAAGTCCCATAAATCCGAAAATACTTTGACCTAAAAGCAGGGCGAAGATAATCCAAAAACCGGAAAGTCCCGTGGATTCGCCTAAAACCAGCGGACCTATAACATTTCCGTCCAGCTGCTGAATTATTATTGTAACAATTATGAAATACAGGCAGTAAAGCGGGTCCTCCAAAAGAATAAGCAGTGCGCAGGGAACAGCGCCTATAATAGGACCAAACATTGGGATTATGTTAAAAATGCCCACAACCACGCTGCACAATACGGCATAAGGGAAATTAAAGGCAGTCAGCACCACGAAAAATATTCCCATTATAATCAAGCTGTCAATGATTTTGCCCGAAAGGAAGCTGCCAAACGTGCGGTGAACCTCTCTCATATTTTTTATAACCGCATTTCCGTAGCGGGGTGAGGTTACGCTGTAAAGAATTTTTTTAAGCTGTGCGGCAAAAAGCTCCTTGTTGTACAAAAAATATATGGCGATTATTATTCCGAAAAACAAATTCATTATAACTTGAACCGCCGCCATCAGTCCGCCGGTAAAGGTGGTGATTATTTCGGACATTTTCGGTACTATGGTGTCGTTCAGCCACTGTGAAAGAGTTACCCAAGCGTTGTCAAGGGCGCTGTTCAGCCAATCCTGTATATCGGGATAATTTGCAAGCTGTTTATTTATCCACTTGCTTATATCTTCGGCATAACCGGGCATATTGCCCGCCAGCTTTTGAATTGTGACAATCAGCTGAGGAATGATTATTATGATAATTCCCGTTATTGCCACAAACAGAGTAAGCATCGCCATAGTCACTCCGAAGGCGCGGGCCTTTTTCTTGGATTTCAGCATTCCCTCGTTGCCATAGCTGTGATCGGGATTATTTTTCACCAAACGCCTATGAGCCAATTTCATATATACCGTTTTTTCAAAAAAGCTCTCCACCGGGTTCAGCAGATAAGCGATTGCAAAACCGTAAACCAGCGGCGAAAGCGCTCCCGAAAGCTTAGAAATAAATGAGCCTACGGGGATATAGCCCGATAACAGTCCCCTGAACACTTCCGCCGCCACAATTACCGCAAAAGCGGTAATGCCCCAATACAAGTACTTTTTATCCCATTTGTAACGCATAGATGCTCCTTTGTTTTAGTACTAATTCCCCGTTGAAAATAGACAGGGATCGTCTGTTTTCAGTCAGGCGTCAGTATAATTTTTTAAATAAATTGCTCGCATAATTATTCCAAATTGAAAGCAGAATTCCAAATTGAAAGAAGGATTTATTCCAAATTGAAAGAAGGATTTATTCCCGACCCTTTGACAAAATATCGGGTATACGATCTTGAGCTATTTACCTGCTTGCGTTTATCTTTTTATCGTTGGGCAGTATTTTCAAGACTTAAAGCAAAGCAATAAACAATTTTGAAAAACAATGTAAGAACTTGTTCTCATAGAAATTGGCACGCATCTTTTCGGCAAATTTTGCCGATGACTGCGTCAAAATTCCTTGAAATACACGAGTATTCCTGCGGAAATTTTCCTTGTCCTCGACAAAATTTGCTCGAAAATCCATGCACCATTCCTATGAGAACAAGTTCTAATTCACAATTATATTATATATGCAATTCGGGGGAATGTCAACAGCAATAATATTTCTTGTAATTTATTTTCATAGGATTTTCGGAATAATGTATGCAGTTATTTCAAGAAAAGCAGTAATATTGCTGCAAAGCGTAACCAAAAATTCTTCTTGTAATTTTTTCAAATATATGATATACTTATATTAAATAAATTTTTTATTTTTTCGTATAATTCAATGATATGCAGCGCATAAATTTGCGAAAAAATACAGAACGCAGGTTTCCCGGGCTTTTGACACTCAATGGCACTCAATGGCACTCAATATTAATAAAATTTCTTAAATGAAAGGACAGCGCTATGAAGATCTTATATGCATCCAGCGAGGCTCAACCCTTTGCTGCATCCGGCGGACTTGCCGATGTGGCAGGCTCACTTCCCAAGGCTTTGGTTGAAGAAGGACAGGAATGTATTGTGGTAATGCCCTATTATGTGAATACCATAAAAGATTACCAAAAGGAGAAGATTGAGTATGTAGACAACTTTTATGTATCGGTAGGCTGGAGAACTCAATACTGCGGAGTTTTTACCACCGAGCTGAACGGAGTTACCTATTATTTTCTCGATAACGAGTATTATTTTAAGCGCGACTTCGGTCTTTACAGCTATTATGACGACGGAGAAAGATACGCATTCTTTTCAAGAGCGGTTATGGAGCTTGTGCAAAAGCTCGACCTTCACCCCGACATCATTAACGCAAACGATTGGCAGTGCGCTTTGATTCCGGTATATTACAACCTTTATTACCGTAACCAATATAATATGCAAAACATACACACCGTATTCACTATCCATAATATTCAGTATCAGGGACGCTACGGGCTTGAAACCATGGAGGAAATTTTAGGCATTCCAAAGCACTACACTTCCATTATGGAATATGATCACGATGTAAACTTTATGAAGGCGGCTATCGAGGTTTCCGAAAAGGTGACCACAGTTTCTCCCACTTATGCGTCGGAAATAATGGACCCTTGGTTCGCTCACGGTCTTGACAGAATTTTAAGAACTAAAGCCTATAAGACCTGCGGATTCCTTAACGGCATTGATCAGGATATGTACAATCCCGAAAAAGATACGGATATTCCCGCCAATTTCAGCCTTAGGAACAAAAGCGGCAAAAAAACCTGCAAGGAAAAGCTGCTTAAAGAGGTGGGACTTAACAATGATAACGACGCGCCTGTTATTGCTATGGTATCCCGTTTGGTTGAGCACAAGGGCTTTGATTTGGTCAAATATGTTTTTGATAAGATTATTGAATTAAACTGCAAGGTAATTATCTTGGGTTCGGGAGAACCTCAGTATGAGGATTTCTTCAAGGAAATGCACTATCGTTATCCCGATAAGGTAAGCTTTACCTGCGGATATATTCCCGCTCTCGCAAAGAAGATTTATGCAGGCGCCGATATGTTCCTTATGCCCAGCAAGAGCGAGCCTTGCGGATTGGCGCAGATGATTTCCCTGAGATACGGCACTATTCCCGTTGTAAGAGCCACAGGCGGCTTAAAGGATTCTATCCGTGACTATGGAGAGCCTGACGACAGCGGACTTGGCTTTACCTTCCAGACCTATGACGCTTTTGATATGCTTGAAGCCGTTCGCAGAGGAACCGAGCTTTATTGGAACGATAAACGCAAGTGGGGCGCTCTTGTTACAAGAGCAATGAAGGCAGATTTCAGCTGGAACCGTTCTGCTCAGCTGTATATCGGACTATATAAGGAGCTTTGCGGAGATAAATAAATATATCGGCTGTAAAAAATTGAAGGTTTACAGCTGACAGTTGTGGAGCTGCTTCGCCGATTTAAAATATCGTCGGTCGTTCTTATCGCCTATGCGAATGTGGCATTTTTTCAAAGAAAGGGCTTGAAATATCGTCAGAAGAGTAAAATTTCAAGTCCGCAGTCGAAAGCCGACACCTTAATTGTCAGCTTTCAACTGTTAACAGTCAATTTTTTACTGCCCTTGTTCCGCTTTCAGCGGCTTTTCGGCTTGCACCGAATGATTTAAAAAGGTTAGCGCCTTTTTAAATTTGAATTAACACGGTAAACAAATACGCCTCTGAGATTTTTGCAGAGGCGTATTGTTTTACATAAAGCCTCCTGATCTGAAAATCTTGCGATAATTCTTGCAAAAATTCATTTTTTATGATACAATACCCTATATGTTATAAACCCCATTAAGAAAAAAGGATATTTAATATGAACAATACTTTTAAAAAATTATTATCCATATCATTATGCGGCACATTTCTGATATCGGCTGCGGGATGTTCGCAAAGCGAGGAGGATAAGAACAACAAAAAGGCGGTTGCGTATATTGAAAATGCTCCGGAGGGATATGAAGATCATTTCACTGTTACCTACGGCGAATGGCACAGCGAATATATGCTTCGTATGGCCGCAGGAGGGTATTCCGAAACAAGCGACGCAGAAACTGCCGAACAGTACAGAGAACAGATAGTAAAGTATCTTGCACAGGAGAAGATCGTGCTTTATCTTGCAAAGGAAATGGGCATTTCCGCCGAATCCTTGACGGAAGAGGAGCTTCAAAAAGCGGAAAAAGCCGCAAACGAGGATATTGAAAACTGGTATAAGCAATATGAAGCAAAAGCCATTACCGCTCTCGGCACAGGATACACGGAGGAGCAGCTGAGAAAAAAGGAGGAAGAGCTTTTTAACGCATTTATGGACGAAATAGGCTTGAATCCCGATATATTTTATACTTGGGCAGTAAATGAAATTATTCACAACAAATATGTTGAAAAAGCCTCCGAATCAATTACGGAACAGCAGATAAACGATTTTGTGCAGGATACCGTAAATACGGCTAAGGACAAGTATGAAAACGATCTTGCCGCATTTGAAGAGAAATACACCGCCTTTTATGTTCCGGAAGGCACAAGAAAGGTTCAGCAGATAGCAGTGCTTATTCAAAGTACGACTGCCTCTGAGGTAGCCGCTTATCGTAAGGACGGAGACGACGCAAAAGCAGACGAAATTTTAAAAGAGGCGCTTGCCAAGGTAAAATTCCGCATTGACGAGGCATATGCAAAGCTGGAAAAGGGAGAGGACTGGACCAAGGTACAAAAGGAGTACAATGATGAAGCCTCCTCAAACGAGGTCGACTTTACCGTATATCCCAAAAGCACAACCGTTTTGCAGAAAATAACCGACACGGCTATGGGTATAAAGGAAAAGGGCGGTTACTCCGAGATCTTTGAAACGGACAAGGGCTATTTCATTCTTTACTATAAAGACGATTTAACTATGGACGACGAAAAAATGAAGGATCTTGAAAAGCAGGCAGATGAATATTTAAGAGATAAAAAAGCCTACGAGCCTATTTCCGAGTTTACGGATAAATATCCTTACAGCTTTGATTACGACCTGCTGGATATTAAGAAGCCCGTCACAACCACCGCTGCCGAGGCTGTTGTCAGTTGATTTTATTAAGAACAGGTTTTGAAAACCCGGCGATAGCCGTTATTGATAGGGGCAAGGCTTTGAAATTATGAAAAATCCGAAAATTCAACTGTTTTAAAGCGTTATGCTTACTATAAAAACAACAAATCCCCCGCCGCCTTAATGGCTGCGGGGGATTTCAGCTTGTCGAAAAACCTTTGAAAGCTGTGGTTTTTCGGCAAAACCGAAAATCAAAAATCGGACTAAACCCTCGATTTTAAGGCTATGATCTTAACTTAGGGGAATCCCCTCTTTCATTCCGAAAAAAGGTTTGGTCTTTATGACTGTCTGAGGGCTTTGTGCGGATGTTATTTTTATCCTACGACCCTTTCCACCTCTTTAACATTAGGTCCTGCGGGAGTATATGTGCAGGTGGCAAACAACAGATCGTCTGCGTTTACGTCCTTGCAGAACTGAATTGCGTTCAGATCAAAATATCTCACGTCGCAAACATAAATGGTCTGATAGCACTGTGTAAGGAAGGGAATAAGTCCGTTGCCGTAGCTTTCCTTCATTACCACAAGAGTTTTTCCGTTAGCGCAGTCGGTTTCTATCTTTGCTATCCTGTCGTCGCTGCCCAAAAAAGAGCAGTAATAAGCCCCTGCGTCTCGTGAAACGAACAGATCGCTTTCCTTGCCGTTTTGGAAGGAGGTATCGTAGTAGGTGGTCTTTAAGGCGCTGTCATTGGGTGAGATATACATTGTAAAGGGTTCGGGGTCGCTGTTGAGCTTTTCGCTTTTTGAATAGTTATAGAGAGAACCCATATACCCCTCTTTGGTCACCTTTTTATACTCGGAAATATCCGCAAACTTATCGGCAACGCCCGCCGCCTTGGCAAATACTTCAGCGGCATAGTATGCGCCCAGCGGCTGCCAGTGGTGGTCGGTGCGGGTGTATATATATTCGTCGGTGTGCGCCTTTAAGGCGGAATAAACGTCTACGTTTGCAACTCCGCTGAGCTTGTCTGCGGTATGGTCGATCTTCTCCTTCTGACTGGAGGTAAAGCCCGTAATATCCTCGGGAACATAAAATTCCGAAGAGGTGGGAATAACCATGCTGTAAACCTTAACGCCGGGCAAAGCCGCAGCAGCCTTATTTACCGCAGCGGCGTATCGTTCGCAGTTTTCAAAAGTGCCCCAGCAGCCCATAAGTCCCATATAGTGACCGTTTCTGCCTATTATTTTTATGCCGCTTTCTCCGTCCTCCCGATAGCTGTCGGGAACATCGCCGGGCGCTTCGGTAACGGGTGCATCCGTGTTTTGCCGGGTTGCCGCTTCCGTTTCGGGGGCGTTTGTACTTTCGTTATTAACGGTATTTTCTTTTCCAGCGGTCTGCTGTGTGGGGGCGCTTGTCTTATCCGCAGTACCGGAGGGATTTTCCTCGTTGTCGGAACAGCCTGCCATGGCCGCAAGCATGGCGGCGGTCAATAATACCGCAATGGATTTACTGAATTTCATAATGGGTTTTCTTTCCTTTCTTTTGTCTTTATATTTAGAACTTGTTCTCATAGAAATTGGCACGCATCTTTTCGGCAAATTTTGCCGATGACTGCGTCAAAATTCCTTGAAATACACGAGTATTCCTGCGGAATTTTTCTTTGTCCTCGACAAAAATTTGCTCGAAAATCCGCACACCATTCCTATGAGAACAAGTTCTTATAATTGATTTGCGATTTTTTGCAGTCCCTAATCCCATTCCTCCGAGATAAATTTAAAATCGTCCGTTTTGTCCGTCTTATCGAGAACGCTTTTTATTCTTTCCTCGGCGGCTGCCTGCGCCTTTTTAAACAGCGAATTTTTATATTCTCGGCTGCCGCACAGCAGCATAACTCCGAGGGCTTCGTCGTCAAGGGATATCATATTGGTTTCAAGGGGATAGTTTCCGCTGTTGTCGGCGGAATCGGGATCTCCCCGATAATAGTCTGTCACCGCTTTCATTTCCTCCGCTGTGCCCGTTACGGCGGCCATTTGAACCGCAGCTCCGTCATAAAATGCTCCGAAGAAAAGCCGTGCAAGCTTTTGCTTTCTGCCGATTATTTCGGCGCATATCCTGTCCGCTTGTTCTTTGACGAATTTCAAAACGGCTTTCTCGGCTTCTTCGGCATTTTTGAACCGAATATATATCAGTCTTGTGCGTTCCTCCCGGATAAGCTCGACTTTATCAAGCTCGCCGCCGTCGCCGTACAGGGCGGTAAGTCCCTTTGGCATTACTTCTCTCGGAACGGTGTATATTGTTATTTCGTTTCCGTATGCGGGCACATCGTATGTCAGCGTCTGATACTCGGTATCGTAGTCGAGAAACAGACTTTCCTCCGATTGTTCGGCGTCGTGTTCGCTGAATTTGAATTTCCCCTTTTTATATTTTAACGGGATTTTATAAATACTCATCCTTAGGCTTTTCCTCACTGCTTCGTTTTTTCCGTTAATCTCTCTGCAGGGGCAATACCCTGTAATTACGGGAAAATCTCCGGGGGAAGCCGCCGAATTTTGCAGGCAGGCCTTACGGTTTTCCCCTTAGGCCGTTGTCGGTTACATCACCAATTTATCAGATGTCCTGCCCCGGTTCTCATTCTTTCGATACCCTCGCAGTTCTGTCCTGCAGCAGAGTATGTACACATGGTGAAAAGCACGTCGGTTATGCCCTGCTCCTTAACAAAATCTATGGCGTTTAAATCGAAAAATCTCACATCGGTGACATAGATCTCTTCAAAGCTGTTCATAAAAAAGGGGATTTCCACATTTCCGTAGCTGTCCTTTATCACCATAAGCTTTCTGCCGTTTTTGCAGTCCGTTTCGATCCTTACTATTTTTTTGTCCGAGCCCATATAAGTGCCAAATGCGTTTCTCGGCTCTTGAGCAATGAAGAAAGGATATTTTCCGTCAAGGTTGTATGCCATATCGTAATAGTAGCACTCATATTTATTTTTCGGAACATAATAGGAAAAAGCATCGGGGTCGTTAAGCAGATTGGCATCATTTGTAGAGCCGTAAAGCGAGCCTACAAAGCCCTCTATCACCTTTGCCTCAAAATTGTCGCTGTTCATCTCCTTAAAAGGGACTCCCGCCGCCTTGGCAAACTCCGCCGCCGCATAATATGCGCCGTTTGCGGTCCAGTGATGGTCCGTTCTGAAATAAATGTATTCGTCCGTATGCTGCTGCAATACGTCATAACAGCGCACGCTTTTTACCCTGTCGCTTAAATGCTCTTCAATATAGTTGATATCCTCAAGCTGTGAAGCGTTGTATCGTTCATAGTCCTTGGGACAGTAGAAATCCGCCTTTGTGGGGGCTACCATGCTGTAAACCTGCGCAATTCCGTCCAAATCCTTTGCGAAAGCGTCTACCGATTTTACATACAGCTCCTGATTATACCCTCCCGCATAAAGCTGTACTCCCCACCAATGATCTCTGTAGTAAAACACCATATTTCCGTTAATGACCTGTGGGTTTTCCACCATTGGCGGCTCATATTCCGCTTGGGTGGGAATAAAGCCGCTTTCCGAGGGGGACTGAGCTGCTCCTGCCGTTCCCTGTTCGCTGCCGTTTTCCGGCTGATTTTGCGGGGAATTGCTCTGACTGTCGGTTTTTACCGTGCCGTTGCCCTGCGTTGAAACCACGTCGGTTTGACTTGCGTCCGAACAGCCTGTAAATGCCATAACAAAAGCCGAGATCAATGCGGCAAATGAAATTTTATCCGATTTTTTCATTTTTTTCCTTTCCTGTGCCGAAATATTGTTGTGCTTTATTTGAAAGTATTACACCGAAAACTATATCGGAATGAAAAATTATATCGGAATGAAAAACGGGTCGGAAATAAAAATAAAAGAAGCCTGTTTTTAAAAAATGTCCTTAAAGCCGGTGAAATTATCTTTAGTCCTGTCCCCAATCAAGCAAAGGACCTTGTCCCAATCTGGAAACCTCTATTCCGTCGGCATTGCCGCCTGCTGCGGAGAAGGTGTTCATTGTGAACAGAACGTCCGTAACGCCGTGCTCCTTTATGAAATCAATGGCGTTCAGAGGGAAAAAGCGCACGTCGCATACATAGATCTGCTCAAAGCTGTTCATATAAAAGGGTATTTCCGCATTGCCGTAGCTGTCCTTGAACACAAGCAGCTTTCTGCCGTTATTAACGTCGGTGTCTACTCTGACTATCTTAGTATCCGCACCCATAAATACGCTGTATGCGCCGCTTCCGTGCTGATCCTTCTGGAAGAAGGGATATCTCAGCTCATCCTCGTAGTGAGTGTTATAATAATATGTTGAAAAATCATTGTTGGGTATATAATATTTTAAGGTATCGGGGTCGTTGGAAAGAGAAGCGCTGTTTGTAAATCCGTAAACAGAGCCTACAAAATCGTCAATTTCATGATATTCAAAGTTATCCTCGTTTAATTCGAGGAAGGGAACTCCCGCCGCCTTTGCAAACTGCTCCGCCGCATAGTATGCGCCCAGGGGCTGCCAATGGTGGTCGGTGCGGAAATAAATATCCTCGTCCTTATGCTGCTGCAATGCCGCATAGCAGTGAACGCTTGTTACCTTGTCGCTCAGCTTTGATTCCATATATACTATATCGTCATACTGTGAAGCGTTGTATCTGCTGTATTTCGAGGGACAGTAAAAATCTCCGTTGGTGGGAGCGATCATGCTATAGACCTTTGCAATACCCTCCAGATCCTCTGCAAAATCGTTTACGGATTTGGCATATTTGTCCTGATTATAGCCTCCGCCGTAAAGACTAACTCCCCAGGCGTGACCGTTATATTCAAATACGATCTGTCCGTTGCTTACAACTGCGTCCAGTACGCCGTCCAAGCCGTGATCGGGTCCCTGCAGCGGGGGTTCGGTATTCTGATCGGGCTGCGTTGCGGGATTCTGTTCGGTGACATTGCCGCCCTGCGAATCGGTTTGGGTGGGATTCTGATTGTTCTCGGGAACGGTTACATTGGGGGTATTCGGTTTTACGGGTTTGGGCGTACCGTGAATGGTTACGCCGCCGAGAGATACGCCCATGCATTTTGAAATATTGGCGGAAATGTCCTTAAAGCCGTCCCGCCAGGGTACGGTATCGTCATACCATTCCGTAATGCCGCTTGTAAACTTGCCGCTGAAAAAATTCTCGAAGCTGAACTCGGGAAATTTTGCCAATTCACGCTTTTCCGTCATTGAAATGGTAGGACGGGTGAAAACAAGCATGGATACCGCAATTCCCGCAAACACCGAGCCTAAAGCCACAGTATTTGCCACAAGCCAGCGATTGGCTTTATTGCCGCTGATTTTTCCCTGTTCCTCCGTTATTGTTTTATTTTTCGGTTGATCCTCGACGTTTTTGCGTCTTTTCGGTTTTTCCGCAAGATGCTGACCCTTAGCCATTTTGTGAATCCTTTCGTCTTATATATTTATGTTATGATCATTGTATTTTGTACCCGACGTACATTATATATTATACACTTAAAACCTTTTTACGTCAATATTCGGCAAAGGTAAAAGCCTTCGTCCAAAGCGATTTTAAAGGCATTTATGCCAATGACCGCAAATTTATTGAAACGCTGCGCTTCGGGATAAAAAATCAAATATTTTAAAAAGGTTACAGAAAGATTACATCAGCTCCTTATTTCCGATTTCAGACAAGCGCCAAACACAGAACCGTGTAAGCTTTGCCCGGAATTTTTCCGTTCCGTTTTTTCATTCCACAAGTTATACGGTATATCGCCAAAATTCTCACAATAATTTTTCCTTTTTTCAGCAAAAAACTGCTTTATGGGACATGATCCGATAAAACAGTATTTTGAACCTGCTGTTATTCAATTAAAAGCCTAAAATAAAAAGCCTAATACTAAAAAAACACTCCGCCCATAACCGTTTCCCCGTTAAAAGCTCCGCCGTTAAGCAGACAAACCGCATGCGCCCCCGCCGCCTTTTCGCCGAGTCCCGCACCCTCCTCGGTGGTCGCCTTTACATTGACCGAATCGGGGGTAATATGGCAGTGCAGGGCTATATTCTTGCGCATTTCGTCGGTATAGCGCGATATTTTGGGTCTTAACATAATAATTGTGCAGTCTATATTACCCACAGTATATCCCCTCTGCTCGATAAGGGAAGTCACTTTGTCCAAAAGCGCAAGACTTGATATTCCCTCATAGGCGGGATCGCTGTCGGGAAACAGCTTTCCTATATCTCCAAGCCCTGCCGCACCAAGCAGGGAATCCATTATTGCATGAACCAGAACATCAGCGTCGGAATGTCCCAGAAGTCCCTTGTCAAAAGGTATTTCCACTCCGCCTAAAATCAGTTTTCTGTTTTCCGCAAAAAGGTGAACGTCATAGCCGTGACCGATACGCATATTATATATCTCCTTATCTTGTTTGGGCTACACGATTTCCTTGTAGTTGCCGAGAAGCCTGTAATAACCGCAGTCCGCTTCTAAATTCTGCAAAAGCTTGTTTACCGAGGGATTGGAAATACTGCCCTCAAAATCAAGATAAAAAATTACCTCAAAGCTGTCGCTGCCCGATTTTTTCTTTATATGTGCGGGCATATGGCGGCTTTCGATACGGGTAAGGTTTAAGCCGCTGAAATAAAATCTTGTAAGCAGCTTGTAAAGCGAGCCGCTGATATGGGGCAGGGACAGGCAAATACTGATTATATCCGAGCCTTCTTCAATTTGCAGCTCTTTGGAAATTATAACAAATCTTGTGAAGTTTTCCCCTATATCCACAATGTTTTCCGCAATTACCTCCAAGCCGTAAAGCTTAGCGCAGTGTGCGGAGCAGACGCAGGCAATGTTTTCACCGCTTTCCGACACTGTTTTAGCGGCAATGGAGGTGTTTTCAACGGCTTTTTGCTTATAGCCTCTTTTGCTCAGGAAATCGGAGCATTGACGCAGCGCCTGCTCATGCGAGATTACCTTTTCTATGTTCGCATTTTTGCTTTTTGCCGCCAAAATATGATTCACGGGAATTGAAAGACGTCCGCATATATACATTTCATACTGCTCCAAAAGCTTATAGGTGTCTTCAACGCTGCCTGCTGTGGAGTTTTCTATGGGCAGAACTCCGTAATCTGCCCTGCCGCCGCTTACCGCACCGAAAACCCGTTCAAAGGTATCGTAGTAATCTATCCCTGCGTTATCTCCGAAAGCTTTTATACAAGCCTCCTCGGAATAGCTGCCCCTTATTCCGGGACAAGCTACCGCAGGCGCTTTTTTTATGTCGGAGGAAGCTGTTTCCTTGTAATCGGTAAGCTGCTCCTGCTGTAAGCATTTGGATATTTCCATTATCTGAGAGAACAGCAAACGGCCGGCGGCTTCAAGCTGAGGAGGGGATTCTGCCGTTATTTTATTCAGCACTTCCTTTTCCCTGCCGCTTTGAAAAACAGGCATACCCTTTTCCTTTTTGTATTCCGCCACCTGCCTGCACAGCTCCATTCTTTCGGAAAACAGCTTTAAAAGTCTGCTGTCGGTGGAGTCTATCTGTTTGCGAATATCGTCAAGGTTCATATTTTTTTCTCCCGGTATTTTTTTCTCCGTTCTCCACTAAAAATAAACAATGCAAATCTTTGTCTATTTTTTAGACTAAAATTAGTGTGAGAACCTTACGGCTCGTTTTCCCCCGCTTCCCGTGTTTCGTTAGGCGCTTCGGTTTCAGGCACGGTTTCTGCCTCCGTTGTCACAGGCGGCTCGGTTTCGGGAACGGTGGTTTCGGGCGGCTTCTTTGCTATATAAACAACAACCTCCTCGCTGTCGGCAATAGAAACCTCATCGCCAACCTCCTTGCTGCATCTTGCCACATTGCCCTCCTCCGTCTCCGAGGTTTCCTCCTCTTCGGTGCGGTACTTAATGCCAAGATCTGCCAGCTGCTTTACATATTCCTCGGCGGAAATATCCTTATACTCGGGCAAAGCCACCTTTTCGGGGCCCTTGCTCACAACTACGCTGATTTCCGTTCCGCCGGTAACAAAAGTGCCTTCTTTTATAGATTGGCTGATTATCTGACCTGCCTTAACCTCGCTGCTGAAATCATAGGTGGGGTTAAAGATAAGGTAGGAATATTGGCTGATTGTGCTTACAGTGGCAAATACAGTATTTCTGAAATCGGGAAGCTGATAGGTTTCTCCCACATTTACACTTGACGCATCGGTTGTGGGATTAAGATTTTCATCAGACAGCTCAGCGGTGATTTCTGCAGAGGTAGTTCGCACAGACGGGGTTGAATTGCTTGTGGGAACATTATCCTCTTCTCCTCCCGACGAAGCGGTAATTATCATTGCCAGCAAAAAGCCTACAATAATAACGCCTAAGAAAGACGCTATAACAATAAACTTTATTTTATCCTTCTTGATTTGACTTTTTGCCTTAGCGCTGCTTACGGGCTTTGACGGTCTGACATAATTGACATTTTCGCCGGTTTTGGCGCCGCCCTGTCCATGGAGAGATTTTCCCTGTACGGCTTTAATGTCGGGAATGGCAATTTCGGCAGACGAATCCGTAACAGGAGCAGGCTGTTCAAAAAGCCTGTCTACAAATTCGCTGATGGTGGAAATTCTGTCGTTGGATTCCAAAGCCATACCTTTTACAATAACATCGGAAACATTTTTCGGAATATTTCGATTTATCAGCATAGGCTCTACCATTGAATCGCCGACAAGCCTTTCCGCCGCTGTGGGAGGGGTTATTCCGGTAAGGCAGCGGTAAAGCAGTGCGGATATTCCGTAAACGTCAGTCCAGCTTCCGTTTCTTCTTGCGCTGGAATACTGCTCGGGAGGGGCGTAGCCGCCAAATACCTCATAGCCTATATCGCTGTCTGAGGTGCGTGCGGCGCTTATGGAAAACCCTATCAGCTTAAGCTCGTTATTTTCCGATACAAAAATAGTAGACGGACTTATCCCCCGATGTATTATACCCAAGCCGTGCAGCATGCTCAGCGTCGTAAGAACGGGCGGAAAAAGCTCCTTTACCTGCTCCCAGGACAGCACCTCCCCGCAGCCGGCAAGATAGGCTTTAAGGCTTATTCCGCCTATATAGTCCATAACGGCGTAAGCTGTGTTGTTTTCTTTAAACACATCCAAAACCATTTGAATGCAGCCTGTGCTTGAGGAACGCATAAGGGTGGAGTGCAGTTCTATAAATTCCGCCAAATAGGTTTTGTACAAAGGAAGCTTTTCGGATTTAACAGTAACGGCTTCACTGTCCCTATCTCTTACGCAGAGAGTGTCGGGCATATACTCGCGGACAGTAACCTTCTTTTTAAGCCTGGTATCAAAGCCCATATAAAGAGCAGATTCTCCGCAGCGGCTTATAAGCTTTCCCACAACATATCTGCCTGCCAAAAACGTTTCGGGCGCAAGATAGGACGGATTGTAGGATTCGGCGTCAAAAGAACCGCATACGGGGCAAATACCGTCAGAGCCAAGTTCCCTCATACAGCTCATACATAAATTTGTTTTTTTCTTCATAAAACACCTTTTTTAAATAATTGAAAGACCCGTGTAAATACAATACCGATAAACGTTTAATAATCAAATAAACCTCAAAACAACCTGAAATGCAGGCAGAAACGTAAAACCTCAAATCGGTCGGCAAGGCCGACAAATCAACTGTCAGCTTTTTTACATCTCCGTGTTATCATTACCCCGCAGATAACCCGCACCTTTCAGAGTTCCTTTGGCAATGCTGAAATTGGCAATGCTGAAATTTCAAACGGTTATTGGTATAAATCATAGTATATTTTATGCAGTTTAGCAGCAATCATTTAATTTTACCGTAATTTGCCGTTTATGTCAAGATAACTTTAACGGCGGCGGCGACGGTTTTTGTTGACAAATAAAGCCTTTGGTGATATATTTGTTTTAGTTGGAAATTAAGAATTTCTGTCAGAATTTATATGTTTTAATAAAAAAGTTACAAAAAAGTTACAAATTCTTATGCTTCGGCAGCATCGTTTTCTTATGAATTTTTGCAGAGAGTATAATACCGATTTCTGATCCTTTTCACAAATTTGTCTGCACTCTGATTAAGAAACAGTGTAAGGCCCGGGACTTAAGACTATTTAAGGAGTAATTATGTTTCTAAAAAAGAAAAAGAAATCCTCTATGACTGCAGAGCAGATGAAAAAGCTGGATAAAAGGCAGCTGAAGTATGTCACTCAAAGAGATTACGAAACAGGCGGAGAAAAGAAGTTAGGCGACGGGGGCGGAGTTAACATTATTGACGGAAACTTTACAATAGTCTGCCTCGGGAAAACGGTTTTTTCGGCGCCTTTAAAGGAGGTAACGGCGGGAGAGCTTATGGATTTGTCGGGCTTTACCGCCTATTACACCGACAAGGACGGAGAGAGGATAAGTATTGTTGCTAAATACAGCGACGGAAATGTGGGCTTGTAATAATTTTGTTACTTTTTAATCCGCTCCCGAAACAATGCGCCGAATCACACAAAAATCAGCCGTAAAATTGCCTTTTAACTGCTTTTTTTGTGAAAATCTTGTAAAAACACTTAACATATTTTAAAAGATGTGATATAATAACCTCAGAC